>DAIOEG010000102.1:0-6061 GCA_036746415.1 Phycisphaera sp.
TCCTATAAACTCCCTCCATGCACATCCCCACCAAACACGCGCTCATCGTCCACGGCGGATGGGACGGCCACACCCCCAAACAATCCGCCGAAACCTTCGCCCCACTCCTCGCAGACGCCGGCTACACAGTCCGACTCAGCGATACCCTCGACACCTACACCGACAAGGACTACATGCAGTCCCTCGCGCTGATCGTGCCCATCTTCACCATGAGCAAGATCAGCCCCGAACAATGGAACGGCCTCAACCACGCCGTCCAGTCAGGCACCGGCCTGGCCGGGTTCCACGGCGGGATGATCGACTCCTTCCGCGAAAACAACGAATACCAATGGATGACCGGAGCCCAGTGGGTCGCCCACCCCGGCAACTGCATCGCCAACTACCGCGTCTACATCGCCGACGACTCGCACCCCATCAACGCCGGCATCAGCGACTTCGATCTGCCCGACACCGAGCAGTACTACTGCCACCACGACCCGGGCAACCACGTCCTCTGCACCACCATCTTCGATCAATCTCACGGCGACCCGACCCTCTACCACCAGCACGTCGTCATGCCCTACGCCTACACCAAGACCTGGGGCAAAGGCCGGGTCTTTTGCGCCAGCTGGGGCCACACCTACAAAGACTTCGACGTCGAAGAAGCCAAAGAAATCACCCGCCGAGGCATGCTCTGGGCCACCAAAAGCTGACCCCCCCAAGACGCCCAGCAACCTCCGCGTTACAATCCAAATACGCCACCGTAGCTCAGTTGGTAGAGCAGTTCTTTCGTAAAGAACAGGTCGTCGGTTCGAGTCCGATCGGTGGCTTTGAGGTGAGAGGGGTTTCAATCAACACGCGTAGCGGGCAAATTCACCCCCCCAGCCTATGGAATAAACGATCACATCGTCGCAGTTGTCGTCCGCAGGCATGCGTAGTTGCTTCGATGCTTTGATGCCGCGCATTGCACAGCCGTGGTCCATAGCGAGCGGGCTCGCCAGTGATGCGGGGCTACGGGCGGTGGCGGTGAACTCGATGGGCTTCTTTTCACGCGGCCATGCGTTCGGTGGGGAAGGATTCTTTGAGGGCTTGGTCGAGGTCATTGGCGGGAACGGGGCGGGCAAAGAGGTAGCCCTGTGCGGTTTCGCAGCCCAGGGTCTGGAGCAGCGCGACTTGTTCGAGGGACTCGATGCCCTCGGCGATCAGCGCGATGTCCAGGTCGCGCGCCATCGTCATGACCGAGTGGATAACGGCGGCGGTGCGTCGGGAGCTGACTTGTTCGTCGAGGAACGAGCGGTCGAGCTTAATGCCGTCGAGCGAGAAGCGTCGCAGGGACGCGAGCGTCGAGAGCCCCGTGCCGAAGTCGTCGAGGAAGACGCTGATGCCATGGCTTCGGAGCTGGTCGATGGCGCGCTGAGCCAACTGCGGGTCGCAGTTGAGTGCGGACTCTGTGATCTCGGCGACGAGCCGTGTGGGATCGACCTTGACACGTTGAAGCACGGCCGCGAAGGGTTTGATCGGGTCTGTGACCGCGATCTGTCGTGGCGAGACATTGAAGCTTAGGTAGCGCAGATGCGGGTGTTGTTGGAGCTGTCGGCAGACCTGTTCAAAGACCCAGGCGCCGATGGGCAGGATCAGGTCGGTATCTTCGGCGAGGGGGATGAAGTCGGCGGGCGAGATCATGCCGTGCTTGGGGTGGTGCCAGCGGAGCAGGGCCTCGGCGGCGATGGGCACGCGGTCGGTGAGCGAGACGATGGGCTGGTACCACACGCTCAGCTCGCCGCGGTCGATGGCGTGTCGCAGGTCGTTCTCAAGGATGAGCAGGCGCATGGCCTTCTCGTGCATTGAGTGGTCGAACACGACGCAGGTGCCTCGGCCTTGCGACTTGGCGGCGTACATCGCGGTGTCGGCATCGCGGAGCATGTCCTCGGCGCTTCGGTAGCCAAACCGGCTGAGCGTGATGCCGATGCTGGCGGAGCTGTTCACGCGGTGGCCGCTCAGCTCGTAGGGCTTGGCGAGGGTGTCGAGCAGCTGCTTGGCTGTTTCAACAACGATGGCCTCGTCTGAAAACCCTTGTAAAAGAACGCAGAACTCATCACCGCCCAGGCGCGCAGCCAACGCACCGGGTCGGCCATCGGGCTGTACGCAGCGCAGGGGCGAGTGCTGCATCTGCTCGCGGAGCCGGTCGCTGATGGCGCACAGCAGCATGTCGCCGAACTCGTGTCCCAAGCTGTCGTTGATGATCTTGAAGCGGTCAAAGTCGATGAACATGAGCGCGAAGGTGTGATCGGATTCGGCCTGTGAGCGTGCGATGGCGGCGAGCAGGTGGTCGTAGAATTGCACGCGGTTGGGCAGGCCCGTGAGCCGGTCGTTCATCGCGAGCTTGCGCAGCTCGACGGTGCGTTCCGCAACGACGGTCTCGAGAGACTCCATGCGGACCTTGTCTTTCGCACGTTCGGTTTCCAGCTCGCTCGTGCGGACCGCAACCATGCGCTCCAGCTGATCGGTACGGAGCTTGGACTGCTGCAGCAGGACCCATCGCTCGCGCAGCGATCGGGCGATCGCTTGTGCCTCGACGGGGTCAAAGGGCTTCTTCAGGATCAGCAGCTTGTCGAGCGTTTTGACCTCTGCGGCGATATGGTCCCACGAGTGGTCGGAGAACGCGGTGCAGACGACGATGGTGGCGTCGTTGTCAACCTCGCGGATGGCCTTCATGGTGCGCAGGCCGTCCCAGCCGGGCGGCATGCGCATGTCCACGAATACGGCGAAGAAAGGTTGGCCGGCTTGTTTGGCGGCGGCAAACGTGTTGAACCCTTCCTCGCCCTGGTGCGCGTGGTGGAGCTCGAAGTGGGTGTCGCTGGCGACGGCGGCGGTCTCGCCGAGCATCTGCAGCTCCAGCGCATCGAGCGCGCTGGAGGGCGCGGTGGTCTTGGTGAGGATCTTGCGGAAGTCGGCGTGGATATCGGCGTTGTCGTCGATGATCAGGATGCGGTTGTTGTCTTGGGTGTTCATGAGTGTGCCTCAAGCGGGGCGTGCGTGAGCGGGAGGGTGAGCGTGAAGGTGGCGCCTTGTCCGAGGCCGTTGCTGTGAGCGGTGAGTTGTCCTTTCATCTCGCTGGCGGCGTTGGCCCCGCTGTGCAGGCCGAAGCCATGGCCGTTTTCAAACGCGGTGAAGCCGTGCTGGAACATGCTGGCGGCGTGTTGTGGTGCGATGCCCACGCCGTTGTCCTGGACCTCGAACCGCAGTGTGCTGCGGTGTTCGGCGGTGCAGACGCGGAGCGTGATGCGTCGCTGGTCCAAGTCGTTTCCGCTAGTGGCTTTCTTCGCGTTGCTGAGCAGGTTGATGAGGATCTGCATGACCTTGTGTTTGTCGAGTGGGACATCGCCCAAGCCCGGCTCGTAGTGGCGGATGAGCTCGATATGGTGGCGTTCCATCGAGATGAGGTTGACCTTGACTGCATCTTCCATGATCGCGACCGGGTCGACCAGCGTGATGATGTTAGACGAGGTGGCGTTGCTTTGTTGCATGCGCACGACCTCCTTGATGTGTTCGATGCCGGCGATGAGCTGATCGACCTCGGTCTGGATGGTGTCCTGGTCTTCGCGGAGCTTTCCGTGGAGCTGTTCGATGAAGTCGGGGAGGCACTTGCCGCGCGGGTCAGTGGTGACGAACGAGCCGAGCTGCTCTTTCTGTGAGCTGATGAGTTGGGATAGCTTTCCCAAGCTGGTGAGGCGTGAAGTCTTCAAGCTGTCGGTGATCATGCGTGCGGAGACGTTGACGCTGTTGAGCACGTTGCCGACGTTGTGCAACACGCCGGTGGCGACCTCGGCCATGCCGGCCTGTCGCGACGCGATGACCAGCTGTTCCTGTAGGCGCGTGCGTTCCTGTTCGAGCGCTTCGCGTCGACGCAGTTCGGAGCGGGTGATGACGATGACGGCGCTGGCGAGCACGAGGAACACGGCGAGGAACAGAACAGCGGCGATGACAGCGGCGCGGTGTATGGCGATGGAGATCATCCACGAGCTCGCGTCATAGTCCACGCCGAGCATGGCATCGACCGAGCCGTCCGCTTTGAAGATGGGCACGTTGGCACTGACCCAGGTCCCCCATCGGTCGGTGTAGATGTCAGCGTTAAAAGAGGCGGTGCCCTGTAAAGCAGACAGGATCGAATCATCGGGATCGTCGTACGCCTCGCCGATCTGGGTGCGCGCTTCGCGGTCGTCGTCGATCAGGCCGTTGCGGTTGTAATCGGTCTCGGAGTCCACGATGAGTTGGACGGTGCCGTCGGCGGCCTGGCGCATCGTGTAGATGTCGCTCACGCTGGGGTTGACCTGGAGCCAACGGCGCTGTTGCTCGATCAGTTCGAGGTAGTGCGGATCGTCTGCGGGGGTGTCGAGCGTGATCAAGTCATGGCCGTGTAGCGCGGTCTCCATGGCATAGGTGGGAGCGATGCCCTCGATCATGGCTTGCAGCCGGCGTCGCTCGGACTCGCCACTCCACTCCGGCAGGATCATGCAGGCCGTCAACAGCACGCCCCACAAGAGCCACGACACGCGCGGTGGTCGTTGGTTGTGCTTCCTTTGCGCCCAGCGCGTCAGCGACACCGCAGCCAGTGCCAGCAACACCACGCAGAGCACCGCGTCCACCCGATAGGTCAACATCTGTTCAAGCATCCACATCGTCGTCTCCTCAGATCAAAAACAACCGTCGGTCCTCACAACGGCTGATGATGCAATCGGCATGACAAATAGGTGTCTTGACCCACACGCACCGCTTGCTTTGGCGAGGCAAAGCCGGAAGCGTGATGTCGCCGATAAAAAACGCACGGGTCAACCCTGATCACTGGTTGATGGGGTCCCCAAGTCCTTGATCCGTCAATGGATCATCGAGTCGTATGTCATCCGACTCAACCGGCACCGATAACTGTTTCACTGCGTGGTGAACACCGCGTCGATCGACCGTGTGCGTACGAACGGCGAGTGAACGCGCTGGCTACCTCGCGTTCTTGCGTGGTCGGCGGCACATCAGCACGCCGGTCAGGGAGAGGAGCGTCATCGACGCGGGCTCGGGGATGATCGTGTGAAAACGGTTGATCGTGTAGACCACGCCGCGCGGCGAGCCGCCCGGGCCGTCGAACGTCAGGCCGTAGAGCAGCAGCTCGCGCGCGTTGGTTTCGGCGATGCCCAGGATGCGGTCGGGGACGGCTTGTCCGGCGAGCGAGATGGTGAACTCGAAGATCCGACCCAGCGGGTCGCTCGGGTCGCCGTAGAACAGGCGGGCGCCGTCGCCGACGACCCGGCCGTCCTGATCGGTGCGTTGTCCATTGCCCTGATACTCGGCGAAGACCGCCATGCCGTACAGCTCGGGAAACGCATCGCCGCGGTAGATGGTCCCGCCGATGGCGCTGACGCCCTCGGTGTGGTCCCACTGGAACAGGGGCATCGTCGAGGCGGCGATGCGGTTGCGTTCCTGCTGTGTCAGTGCCCGTGTGGAGCTGATGTTCTGCGGGGGCGCGGTGATGATGTTGAAGCTGCCGGTGCTGAGCGCGTGCTGCACGGAGGTGGGGACGGTGTTAAGGACAACAGTGGTGGTCGATGCGTGCTGTGGGTAGAGGAACGTGCCTTCGAGCAGACCCCACCCGTGGTCGCTGCCGGCGATGACGCGGTTGAACTCTTCAACGTTGTGCTGCCCGGTGTCGGAGGTGTAAAGGTCTCCGGTGAGCGAGTCGAACGCGAGGCGGTAGGGGTTTCGGTGGCCGGTGGAGTAAACCATGTCGGCCCAGTCGTCGCTGCCGGGGGTGTAGAAGGGGTTGTCGGTGGGGGTGCTGAAGCGTGCCTGGCCGTTGATGGTGTAGACGTTGCGTGTGGCGGTGTCGGTGTCGGTGAGCGTGGTGGGGTCGATGCGGAGGACCTTGCCGTAGACGGTGTCGAGGCGTGAGGAGTTCTTTTCGTAACCCGTGCCGTTGCCGCCGTCGGCTGCGCCGATGTAGAGCAGCCCGTCGTGGCCGAAGGCCAGGTCGCCGAGGTTGTGCGAGTGGTGTCGATGTGCGAGAGACATGACTTTGCGTCGCGACGCGGTGGTG
>DAIOEG010000102.1:6071-8217 GCA_036746415.1 Phycisphaera sp.
AGAGGACGCTGCAGTGCGGGCCGTTGACGACGATGGAGTTGTTGGTGAAGACGCCCCAGTGCGGCGGCTGGAAGTCGGAGGCGCTTGGTGTGTTGCCAACGGTGGTGTCTGCCTCGATGGTGTAGAGCTTGCCGTAGCCGGCGGCACCTGCGTTAAGGAAGTCCGGGTGGGCGGCGACGCTGGTCATGCCGTGGTCGTAGCCGGCGGCGAGGTTGCTTCCATCTTGACTGACGAGGTAAGGAGTGGCTTGCAACCGCCGCTGCGCATCAACGACGCGGACGGTGCCGTTGAACATGGTGAGCAGGGCGCGGCCGTCGGCAAGGAAGTCGATGTCGGTGGGGAAGGTAATCGGCGCGGCGGTGGGCTCTTCCATGAGCCACGGGCGGAGTTGCACGGAAAGGTTGGTCTGCGTGTTGATGATGACGTTGCGCAACGTCGTGCCCGGCGCGACGAGCGGGTCGGACAGGTCGTGCGGATGCACAGCAAAAGACCCGGTGCCGTCGGCCCGCCGAATGCGACGCCGACCACCGACGCGACCATCACGCACAGCCGCCGCCTGGAATGATTGTTGCCCAAAGGGAAGCCCTATCGAGAAAGGACGTCAAGATGCTGTGCCCGCACGAGAATCATACATCCGGTTTTGGGCGATGCGGACGCAAGGTGAAGGAATGCATGCAAACCCCTACTCATCGAGGGGCCGAGTGCGTTGCCGCCATCCGGGTCGCCAGCGTGCAGATGCGTTCGCGCAGCTCGGCCGGCTCGATGACCTCGCAGTGCGGGCCCATGCTCAGGACCCACCAGACGATCTCGTCCAGCCCGTCGACCGTGCAGCGAAACTCCATCGAGCCGTCGGGCCCAAACTGCGTGTCCTGCGTGGGGTGCCAGTGCGTGTCGGAGATCGTGTCGGCAAACGTCGCATCAAACCGCAGCAACACGTCGAAGCTCGGCGAGCCGCGCATCATCCGCCACGCGTTGCCCAGGTGCTTCTTCATCGAAAAGTCGTCGGGGATCGCGTAGGGCTTGTCGGTCGGCTCCAGCCGGCTGAAACGCGCAAGCTTGAGGTTGCGCACCACGCCGTGCTTGCTGTGCAGCCCCGCGACATACCACGCGCGGTGCGAGAAAAACAAGCAGTACGGCTGCAAATCGAACACGCCTGACGGGCTGCCCACAACTGCCTTGGACGACTTGCGTTTCGCCCCGCCCACCGCCGCCCCATTTGTACCGGCCAGCGCGCGGGCCTCTGCCTCGCTGCGCGGCGAGTCGTACACGCACCGCAGCACACGGCGGGTCTGGATCGCCCTGCTCACCTTGTCGTACGCGTCCTCGTGCGAGTCCTCCGGCGAGCTGCGCGACAGGTGGATCGCCAGGTGCTTGTCGATCTGTGACAACGGCTCGAGCAACGCCGCAGGAAGACCACCGCGGATCTTCGCCACCGCCCGCCCCGCCGCCTTCATCATCGGCAGCTGACGCTCGCCGCCCACCTTCTCGCACAACACCACCAGCGCCAGTGACTCTTCAAACGTCAGCTCCACCGGCTGCATAAAGTACCCACGTCGAATCGCGTACCCGCCTGCATCTTCATCGAAAAACCACGGCACCCCCGCCGACGTCAACACCTTCAAGTCCCGGTGCACGTTCCGCTGCGACATCCCAAGACGAGCCGCCAACGCTGACGCGTTCAAGCCCCGCTCGCCCTGCAGCATCATGATCAGGTGAAGCAACCGATGGATCCGCGTCGCATAGTCAACAGGCACCGGCGCCTCCCTCGTGAAAACGAAACTCTCGCACGCCCCGCACGCTCCAAGCCCTCTGCGGCAAAGCACGATGTCCCGCTCAAAGACACATGGCGATCTAAACCAGTGTCCGCATCCTACAACGACGCTCCACGTGAACCCGCCGGCCGCGCCCCGGAAAACGCGGGCGGCGTGTCGGGCGGAAACGTAAAGCACCGCACTGACCACCCCCTGTCACACCGCAGCAAGCGCGGCGCACGCAGCTGCCCACACCGCGTCACACCGCGCTGAAAAGCTCTTGACCTTGTGGCCCGAACCCGGCCGATACTGCTGGGGGCACGCACCACCGCACTTCGAGCACTGCATATGCCGCCGCAAGATCAACGCAACCCGCGGGCACGCACGCCACGGCA
>DAIOEG010000103.1:0-8178 GCA_036746415.1 Phycisphaera sp.
ATCGACCGGTGCGCTTGCGGGCTGCGGCTGCCCTTGCGTGCTGGGCACTTGGCCGGTGCGTTCCTGCAAGCGCATCTGCTCTGCCTGCACACGCAAGTTCGCCGGGTAGTCCCGCGACAACTCCAGCTGGCCCAGGACGCTGAACGTGCCGCCCAGCGCCCGGCCGGTCAGCGTGCTTGCCGTGAGCAGACGCTCACTCAAATTCGCCAACAGCTCGATCCGTTCCACCGGGTAACCAAGGCCCGCGACCGCGGCCATCGCGTCGCTGAGCACGATGCGCGCGTTGGCCGTCGCGTCCAGCGGCGCGAGCAACGGCAGCTTGCCGTCGGCCTCGATCAGCATGTCGCCCGTGACCTCGTACCTGGCCATCAACTGCTGCAGCGCAGGCGGCAGCGTCGACGACGCCGACGATGACAGGTCCAGCCCCGCCGTCAGCGTGCGCACGGTGATCGTGTAATCCGCCGTGTTCAACACCGCGTCCAGGTCCACGTCCAACGCCGGCGCTCGACGCAGCACAAAGCCCAGCTCGATCTCGTCGATGTCCGTGCCGCTCAAGTCGCCTTCGAGCGTCACGTTGTCCACCAGCAACGGCGGGTTCTCGCTGCGTGGCGTGAAGCGCACCGTCGCATCCGCGATCTCCAGCCGATGCAGGTGCAACACGTCGCTGAGCCGCGCAGCCGGCTGCTCATCGAGCGGAACGCCCACTGGCGTGTCTGTCGATGTCGTCGCCACCGTCTGCGTTGGTTTGACAAGGTTGGACAGGCCCGCGACGCCGCCGGCTTCGTCCTCGCGCAGGTCCAGCGTCAGGCCACTCGCACGCAGCCGTCGGACCTGCAACGGCTTGTTCATCGTGGGCACCTCCGCCAGCTCCAGCGAAGCGCTGGGCAGCCGGAGCAGCTCGATCACGCCGCCCTCTTGCATCGGGTCGTTCACGATCAGCCGGACATTGCGGACGGTGAGCTTGTCGGGGTACTCGTAATCCACATCATCCAGCACCAGCGTCGCGTTCAGCCGAGCGCTCACGATCTGCTGCAGACGGTTGGCGACCCATCGCTCGACCCGGCTCTCGCTCCCGCGCTCACCCACGACATACACCGTATACACGCCCAGCAGCACCAGCGCCGCGAGCATCAGGCAGGCGAGCAGAACCGCGCGCCTGCGCAGTCGGACCAGCAGTCGTTTGAAGGGCAATCCGTTCATCGTGGAAAGAGTAGCGCGTGGAGGCCGTGGCCAAGCGATGGCCGAGTTGGGGTTTGGCGTGTTGCCCGTTAGGTTGATCGGTCATGCGGATCGCACAGGTGAGTCTGGCGGAAGTAGGCGGCGGCGCTGAGCGCGTGGCAAGGACGTTGCACGTGGGCCTGTCGCAGCGCGGGCACGAGACCGCGCTGCTCACGCCCACACGCCACACGCCCGACCCCACCGTCCGCAAAATCGACACCGACGCCGGCCGGCCGAGCTGGCAACGCTGGATCGCCGCGCACGACCGCCGATGGGCCCGCCCACTCGCCAGCTGGAACCGCCGGCGGGGCCTGGACGACTGGAACCACCCCTGGACCCGCGGCTTGTTATCGCTCCTGCCTTGGCGGCCCGACGTGCTCATCCTCCACCAGTTGCACGGCGGATGGTTCGACCTGCGCGCCCTGCCCGCCTTGAGCGCAGCCGTGCCCACCGTCGTCGTCCTCCACGACGGCTGGTGGCTGCACCACGGTCCCGACCACCGATGCGACGTCGGCCAAGGCCCCTGGCAACCGCACATCCTCGCCAGCAACGCCGCCGTTCGCTCTGAAGTCTTCACGCGCTGCCGGCTGCACGTCGTCGCGCCCACGCGTTGGATGATTAGCGACATGGCTGGCAGCACGTTCGAACGAGCCGTCGTCTCACGACACATCATCGCGCACGGCATCGATACGCGCACCTTCCACGCGCAAGGGCGCGCCGCCGCGCGCTTGTCCGCCAAGCTGAGCGACCGCGAGCTGGGCGTGCTCGCGGTCGATGCCGCCATGGGCACGGGGTACCGCGAGCCAGCCGCGGTCATTGACGCGGTGAAACAGTGCAAAGCGATCAGCGAGCGCAGCGATGCGCCGCCCGAGCTGCGCGACAAACGCGTCGTGCTGCTCACCGTCGGCCGAGGCGTACTGCACCGGCTTGCGCAGCGCAAGCTCGGCGAGGGCGCGGTCCGCTGGCTGGGCCCCGGCGGCGAGGCCGGCACGATGGCAGCGTGCTACCGCGCCGCTGATGTGCTGGCTTACGCAACACGGGCCGACTCGTTCTCGCTCACCGTGTGCGAGTCGCTCGCCTGTGGCACGCCCGTCGTCGCCTCGGCCATCGGCGGCGTGCCCGAAGTGATCGACGACGGCCACACCGGCCTGCTCACCCCACCGGGCAACAGCGACGCCATGGCCCGACAACTCGCAGACCTCCTGGGCAACCCCGCCCGCCGAGCCGCCATGTCACACGCCGCCACCCAACGCGCCGCCCAACACTTCACCCTCGACCGCATGCTCGACGACTACGAACACTGGCTGCCCACCCTCATCCGCGCTTGACCGTGCCCCCGTGTTGAACGCTTCCGTTCCACCGCAACCCACCACAACACCCTCAGCCCCGCCCCGGCTCGACCGCGCAGCCAGCCGGCCCGCACAGATGGCCCAGCACGGCCTTCTGCATCGCCTCGGCCGTCACCACCTCTTCCACGACCACGTGGTCCGCGCCCAACCCCCGTGCCAACAACCCCCGGCTTAAAAAATTCGTCCGCGCCACGATCCAGCAGCCCGGGTTCAACCCATGAGCCACCTCGCACGCTCGCAGCGCGTGATCCTCGTGCGGGATCGTCAGAATAAACGTCTCGGCCTCCAGGATCCCTGCCGACACCAGCACCGCCGACTCGGTGATGTCGCCGTGCACGCCACGCTTGCCCTGCTGATGCAGCGTCTCGATCGTGCGCGGGTTCAGGTCCACCACCGTCACCTCAAAGCCATTGCGCTCCAGCCCCTCCGCGACAAAACGACCCACCGGGCCAAACCCCGCGATGATCGCCTGGCGTACCGTCTGTTCCCGCGTCGTCGTCGTCATCCAACACACCTCGATAGTCAAACATCAAGCCCGCACACGCCAGCGGAATAGTTCGTCCGCATCCACGGTTAAGATCACTCCGTAACACTGGTCACACCAGCGCCCCGCGTGGGCGTGCTCAATTCCCGATCACTCGGACCCTGAAAGAATCATGACGACTTACCACACCGCTGTCCGTGAAGTGTACCGACAGGCCGCCGAGCGACCCGCCGACAACCTCTGCTGCGTCCCGCTCGCCCCGCTCTACCTGCCCGGCCTGAACGTGCCGTCCATCATGCACGAGATGAACTACGGCTGCGGCACCACCATCCACCCCCGCGACATGAAGCCCGGCCAGACCGCGCTCTACGTCGGCGTCGGCGGCGGCCTCGAAGCCCTCCAGCTCGCCTACTTCCACCGAAAGCCCGGCGGGGTCATCGCCGTTGACCCCGTCGCCGCCATGCGCGACGCCGCTCGCAAAAACCTCGAACTCGCCGCCGAAACCAACGACTGGTTCGACCCGTCCTTCGTCCAGATCCTCGACGGCGACGCCCTCGACCTGCCGCTGGAAGACAACAGCGTCGGCCTCGCCGCCCAAAACTGCCTCTTCAATATCTTCACCACCGAAGGCGACCTCGAACAAGCGCTCGCCGAGATGTACCGCGTGTTGAAGCCCGCCGGCGTGCTCACCATGAGCGACCCGATCACACCCGAACCGCTCCCCAACCACATCGCCAATAACGACCAGCTCCGCGCCGAGTGCCTCGGAGGGTGCCTCCCCTACGACCAGTACGTCAAGCAGGTCACCGACGCCGGCTTCGGCGCCGCCGAACTCCGCAGCCGACGCCCCTACCGCATGCTCGACGCCAAGGGACACCAGCTCACCCACGACATCCTCCTCGAAACCATCGAGTTCGCCGCCTTCAAAACCCCCACACCCGCCGACGGCCCCTGCGTCTTCACCGGACAAACCGCCCTCTACACCGGCCCCGACCGCCAGTTCGACGACGGCAAAGGCCACGTCCTCCTCCGCAACATCCCCCTCCAGGTCTGCGACAAAACCGCCGTCGCCCTGCGACGCAACCACCCCCACCTGACCATCACCCCCCCCACCTGGCACTACAACGGCGGCGGGTGCTGCTGAAACCCCCGCCATGCCCTACGTCAACATCCGCATCACCAAAACCGGCGTCACCCAGGCCCACAAGCAACAACTCGTCGCCGAGGTCACCGACACGCTCTGCCGTGTGCTCGGAAAAAAGCCCGAGCACACCCACATCATCATCGACCTGATCGAAGAAGAAAACTGGGGCTTCGCCGGCGTGACCACCGACGTGTACCGCAAACAGCAAAAGGAGTAGAACACCTCGCGCATCGCTGTTCCCCGTATCGCTGGCAGAATCACGCCCTGACTGGTGGCCGTGCGATCTCTCGCTGCCGTGTCAACCATCAAGATGTCGGTCCGGAGTGCGATCGACCCCCAAGCACCCTTTCCCGCGAGTTGCGTCGAGCGCTGCGTCGAATCTTGTCTGTGTAGCAGAACGTGAATGCCGACTGGATCGTCGGCGCTTCGCCCAAGAGGGATTGATGTGATGAAGCATCAACCATTCGATGCGCACCATCGCATCGTTCGCATCCATCGGTGATGCCCCACCGCGTCCGAAGTCCCGAGGCCGCCGGCCTGCGGCGACCACGAAATCATGTCTGCACACTGTGCTCAAACATGTGAATGAGGTTGTTGCAGACACCGCTGGAGACACGCTTGCCAACGAACCACGACACATCTTGGGGAGATCACTCCCCCGCTTCGATCTGTAGTTCTTTTACTTTTTTATTCAGGGTGTTGCGGTTGATGCCCAGGAAGTCGGCGGCGCGGATCTTCACGCCGGCGTTGTAGTCGAGGGCTTCTTTGATGATGTGCTTTTCGACCTGGCTGATGACCATGTCGTAGATCTTGCCTTCGTACACGGCGTATTGCTTGATGGCGGTGCTGGCGAGTTTGATCGTCAGGCCTTCGATGGATTCATCAGCGGTGTCGCCGCGGACTTGTTGGGCGAACATGCGGATCGACAGGGGGAGCAGGTCGTCGGTGAAGTCCTCGCTGTTGCAGAGGACCACGGCCCGCTCGATGGTGTTTTCAAGCTCGCGGACGTTGCCCGGCCAGGGGTAGCGGAGCAGGGTGTTCAGGGTGTCTCGGCTGATCTTGCGGAGGTCACGCTGGTTTTCGCGGTTGTAGCGGTCGAGGAAGTGGTCGATGAGGGTGGGGATGTCTTCGCGTCTTGAGCGCAGGGGCGGGAGGTGGAGGGTGACGACGTTGAGCCGGTAGTAGAGGTCTTCACGGAAGTTGCTTTTGCGGACTTCCTGTTCGAGGTCGAGGTTGGTGGCGGCGATGACGCGGACATCGGAGCGGAGGGTGTGGTGGTCGCCGACGCGTTCGAACTCGCGTTCTTGCAGCACGCGGAGGAGCTTGACTTGGAGCTGCGCGTCGAGGGTGCCGATCTCGTCGAGGAAGATCGACCCGCCGTCGGCGGCCTCGAACCGGCCGACTTTGTCTTTGACGGCTCCGGTGAACGCGCCCTTCACGTGGCCGAACAGTTCGGACTCGAGGAGTTGTGGCGACAGCGCGCCGCAGTTGACACGGATGAGCGGTTTATCGCGTCGTGGGCTGTTGTAGTGGATGGCCTTGGCGATGAGTTCCTTGCCGCAGCCGGTCTCGCCGAGGATGAGGACGGTGGCTCTTGAGCTAGCGACCTGTGCGATGGTGCTGAGCACGTCGAGCATGACGGGCGAGGAGCCGATGATGTTGTCGAACTTGTAGGTCTGGCGGAGGTTGGAGCGGAGCTGCTCGGTCTGGGCGAGCCAGTCGTCTCGTTCGAGCTGGACGAGGTGGTGGATGCGGACGACCTGCGCGATGAGCCGGGCGACGATGCGGATGAGCCGGGCGTCGTCTTCGAGGAGGTCGTGGGACTCGAACGGCCGATCGACGGAGATGGTGCCGACGGTCTGCTCGCCTTCGCGGATGGGGACGCAGATGAAGCTGAGGGGTTGGGTGGTGGGGGAGGAAGACACGGGGCCTGAAGTCCCCGATCCCGGGTCCGAGCCGGCGGTTCCGGGGGAACCGGAGGAACTGGGGGTTCCGGGGGTTCCGGGGGTTCCGGGGGTGGGGCGTGATTGGGTTCGGTTGAGGAAGTGGGGGTGCTTGGCGATGTCGGGGATGACGGCCGGCTGGCCGGTGGCCATGACCTTGCCGGTGACGCCTTCGCCTAGGGCGTACCGGCCACGCTCGCGCTCAGCGGGGGTCAACCCCACGGCGGCGACCGTCCGCAGCTGATCCTTCGAACGGTCCATCAGCACCAAGGCCGCCCGCTGAAACCCCAAACGCTGCGTCAACACCCGCATGGCGCGCTGAAAGACCTCGCCCAGCTCGAGCGTTTCGCCGAGGATTTGGCTGATTTCTTCGAGAATGTCTAGTTCTTGTTCAGCTCGGTCCATGGAGTGCTTATTTAAGCGTCAATCGGGTTTAAAAGCAAGCACGTCCCAATCTCTGTCGGTGGGAGCCAAGCGCCTGTTTTGTGCGCACGATTCGGTCGCTTGCGCAGGCGTTTTCAGGATTTTTTGAAGAATTTACAAACTTCTGCAAACAATGATTTTGTGTTTTTTTGGAGGTGTGTTTTGACCTGTTTTGCGCGCACAAAACGGGCCTTACGGGGGATGGGTAAGGACGCACCAGGAGACCTGACCCATGCATGAAGGCAAGCACCATGATGAACAATCGGCCCGAATCCGCCATGCCGTCGAGGCACCGGCCACGCTGGAACGCCTGTTGCGTGAGCACCGGGGCCGGCGGGTCCCACGGCTACGCCGACTGTGGAACTACTACCGCAACCCGCGCGGCACGCAGGACGGCCGACTGGCCCAGGAAGCGGGCCTGCCCGACCGGCTGGCCCGGCCCGTCGTCGGCCAGCAGCGGCGGGAGATCGTGATCGAAAACGACATCGGCTGGCGGGTGCACACGCTCGTGGACTTCATGTTTGGCCGGCCGGTGTCGGTGACCAGCCGAGCCAAGTGCCCGCAGCGCGCCCAGCAAGCCGAGCAACTGATCGCCGCGGTGTTCGAGAACAGCGGCGGCGTGCAGTTCTTTCAGGACCTCGCGCTGCTTGGCTCGGTGTACGGCTTCGTGGACGTCGTGCTGCGTCGCCGGAGAGACCCGGATAACGGCTGCTTCGGCTGGTGCTTCGAGGTCGTCGAGCCGACCCGGGGCGTGCCCGTGATGCACCCGCAGGACCACCGCGCGTTGTCGGCGTTTGCGGTGTGCAGCCCGCTCGTATTGGGGGCGAACGACGAGCACCGGCCCGGCTGGTGGGAGCGGCTGACCGGTCGGGACGGCTTGGCCCACAGCGGGCTGCAAGTCGGCGAGCAGGTCGAACTCTGGACGCCCAAGGGCTACGAGCGCTACCTCCGCGAAGGCGACGGCCCGTGCCGACGCGTGGCCTCGGCCGTCAACCGTCTGGCCCGCGTGCCCGTGGTCCACATCCAGAACCTGCCCCAGCCGTTCACCTACGAAGGCATCTCCGATGTCGAGCCGCTCATGCCGCTGCAGGACGAGCTCAACACACGACTGAGCGACCGCGCCAACCGCGTCACACTCCAGAGCTTCAAGATGTACCTGGCCAAGGGGCTCGATGGGTTCACCGAACGGCCGGTCGGCCCGGGGCAGATGTGGTCCACCGCCAACGCCGACGCCACCATCGAGTCCTTCGGCGGGGACCACGAGACGCCCTCCGAATCCGCGCACATCCAGGAAGTCCGCGAAGCGCTCGACAAGGCCTCGGGCGTCTCGCCCATCGCCGCGGGCATCCTCCGAGGCAAGACCGGCAACCTCACGTCGGAGAACGCGATCCGCATCGTGCTGCTCGGGCTGATGGCCCGAACGGAGAAGAAGCGCATCACTTACGGCGCAGGCATCGAACGCATGGCCGAGCTGCTGCTGTGCGCCGCAGATCAGGCGGGCGTCTTGCGTAACGAGCCGTGCGATCGGCGGGTCCGCGTCGAGTGGCCCAACCCCGTGCCCGAGAGCGAGACGCAGCAGCTGCGCAACGCACTCATGAAACGACAGCTCGGCGTGCC
>DAIOEG010000104.1:0-8089 GCA_036746415.1 Phycisphaera sp.
ATCTACCGCGCACGTGAGCTGCACGTGCCCGTCATCGATGCCACGCCCAGCATCCTCGCGCTGCATCAGAACCACGACTACGCGCACGCCGGCGGACGCAAGAACGCGCAGTTCGGCGTCGAGGCACGCATGAACCTCGAGCTCGCCGGCGGGCAACGCCACCTCTACACGATCTGGGACGCGACGCACGTGCTCACGCCGCAGGGCCTTCGGCCGCGCGTCGTGGTCAACGCCTCGCTCGGCGGCGGCATCTGGAGCTACCGACGCTCGGTCCGCCTCGGTGCCGCGTGAACACCCATCGCGGAGCCGACGGTTCCTTTCTCACGATGCGCCTGACACGGTGCCGATAATCACTGCGTTGCAAGTGCAACGCGGAGGCGTCACATGACCCGTCAATTCCTACCGTCCGTCAGCGTCATCGGCCTTGGCAAGCTCGGCGGGCCGATCGCAGCCGCCCTCGCGCAGCGCGGCTTCCGCACCGTCGGTGTTGACAACGACCCGCGCAAGGTCGAGATGATCGGCGCGGGCCTCCCGCCCATCCAAGAGCCGGGCTACGAAGACCTGCTCACGCAGACGCAAGGCCGGCTGTCCACCACGACCGACCTCTTCCATGCCGTGCAGCAGACCGACATCTCGCTGGTCGTCGTGCCCACGCCCAGCGACCCGGACGGCACGTTCTCGCTGCGGCATCTCCTGCCCATCATGCGGCAGATCGGCTCGGCACTGCGCCAACGCACCGGCTACCACCTCGTTGTCATCACCAGCACCGTCATGCCCGGCGACACCGGCGGGCCCATCCGGCAGACACTCGAACTGCACGCGGGCAAGCCCGTCAATCAGGGCTGGGGCCTGTGCTACTCGCCCGAGTTCGTCGCGCTCGGCTCGGTCATCCACGACTTCCTGAACCCCGACCTCGTGCTCATCGGCCAGAGCGATGCGCGGGCCGGCGATGTGCTGGAGACGCTCGCCACCAAGGCAGCGCTGACCAGGCCCTCGGTCGCCCGGCTGAACTTCGTCAACGCCGAACTGGCCAAGCTCGCCGTCAACACCTACGTCACCACGAAGATCACCTACGCCAACACGCTGGCCGCGATCTGTCAGCAGCTGCCCGAGGCCGACGTCGATGAGGTGACACGCGCGATCGGTCTGGACTCGCGCATCGGCAGCAAGTACCTGCGAGGCGGGCTGGCGTACGGCGGGCCTTGCTTCCCGCGTGACAACGTCGCCCTCTCGGCGCTGGCGTGTCAGCACGGCGTCGAGGCCGACCTGCCCGAAGCCGTTGATCGCATCAACCGTTCATGGGTCGACAAACTCTCTCGCCTCGTGCTCAGCCAGCTCGACGCGGGCGAGCGCGTCGCGGTGCTCGGCATGTCTTACAAGCCCGGCTCGGATGTCATCGAAGAGTCGATCGGCGTGGCGCTCGCGCGTCGGCTTGCGGAGCGCAACGTCGAGGTCATCGTGCACGACCCCGCCGCGCTGCAGAACGCCAAGCTCGCGCTCAATGGCTCGGTGCAATACGCCGAGTCGATCGACCAAGCCGTCCACCGCGCGGGGACACTCGTGCTCACGACGCCCTGGCCGCAGTACGTCGAAAACCTCCCCGGTGTCCTGGCCCGGACCCCCGGCAAGCGAGTCATCGACGGCTGGCGTTGCCTGAACGCGGCGACGATGGACGGCATCTGCGAGTACGTCGCGCTGGGCCGAGGCCCGCAGAACATCCGCACACGCGACCTGTCGCTGTCACGCGTGGCGTGAGGCATTGCAGCGCAACACCACACCCCCCTGAAGCCCGGGTTCACTGAACCCGGGCTTCTTCAGTTCGCAAACTGCAACACATCACGGCCGTTGGTCTGCTGTCGCAGCGCTTGAGCGCGGCGTTTGACGTAGGCGGGGTTCAATTGGCTGAGCACGACCGGGGCATCCCACGCGAAAGCCTCGGCGTCGGGCAGCACGGGGACGCCTCGGTATGTGCGACCTGTGTATGCCGGGTTGTCATCGGCGATTGCGAGCACTTCGAGCCCGGCGTGCCGGCATGCCTGCCAGGTGAGCCACAGCGTCTTGGTGTAGTCGGCGATGATGATGCGCTTGGCCGCGTTTTCTTGAGCGAAGCGTTGGACTGCTGCGCGTTGATGCGAAGCGCCCCACATCGCCTCGGCTTGCGGATCGGTGAGCGACTGCGTGCGTGGTCGGGACGCGAGCAGCGTGCGCGCCTCGGTGATTGCCGGGCCGACCTCGTGGGCGACGCCTGTGTGCTGCATCAGCAGCGCGTAGCGTTTCAGCCAGTCGCTACGCATCGGTCGGCGGAGCCAGGCGGGCAGGTGTCGTGACGCGAGCAGCAGGTTGTTGCGCAGGTCCAAACGCAGGATCGCGCCGATGTCGCGTGCGATGGGAGTCTTGTCGTGGTCAAAGGCGACGCGGTGGTCGCGTGCGAGTGTCCATCCATGTTTGACCATGCGGAACGCGAGGTCCGTTTCTTCTGCCTGCCTGAAGAAGTCGGGGTCGAAGCCGTGGACCTGTGCGAATGCCGAGCGTCGCACGACCATGCCACACGCCGGCGGGACCAGGGGCAGCGCGGTGCCGTCTTCGCCGCCTCCGGGCTGCGGGAGGTACGACGGCCCGCCGAGCATGCCGAGCGTTGGCTCGCGTTCGAAGCGTTGCAGCGCATGTTGCACGGTGCCGAGGCGTGGTCGGCTGTCGTCGTCGAGAAAGACGAGCAGCTGCGCATCCGAGCCGAGCATGCCTGCGTTGCGTGCGACGCTGCCGAGGTTACGTGGCTGTTGCACGAGGGCGAAGCGCGGGTCGGTGCGTGCGAATATCTGGACGCGCTGCGCGGTGTCGTCCTGCGAGGCGTTGTCGATGATAACGGCGTCCCACGCATCGTCCGCGAGGCCCACGAGCGCGGGCAAACGCTGCAGGTTGTCCATGAGCACATCGGCCCGGTTGCGTGTGATGATGATGAACCGCACAAGCCGCATGATTTGAATGTACGCGACCACGTGGTGCTGCGCGTGACGGGGCGGGGGTGGTCGGTTACAACGTGGGGATGAACCGACGGGGTACCGTGTCAACTTGTGCATCGATCGCTGCGTTGTGTGCGCTCATGTCGATGGTTGGTTGCGCTGGCGGGCCAGCGACTTCGGGGCAGCGGGGCGTCGCAACGTCAAGTGAGATCGGTGAAGACCGTGTCGAGGCGGACCGGTCGGCGATCCGTGGGTTGGCGGGTGTGTTTGAGGTGACGATGGAGCAGCGGGAGCTTGAGGCGCTGTTGCCGGGCGTGGTGTTGTTGCCGGCGTCGGCGACGACGGCAAGGGAGGCGGTGCGACTGGTGGAGGACACGCCGTCGCGTCTGACGTTGGAGCACGTGCTTTTAATCGGCGAGCCGGCGGTGGCGGCGCGTCGTTGGCGTCAGACGTGGTTGCTGGAGCCGACGTCGGCATTGGGGTACACATGGACGGCGGACGACACGACGATGGGCACGTTTGGGTTGGGGCCTGTGGATCGGACGGGTGGTGCGTCGGCGTTATGGTTCATGCGGATCGCGGATGCGGACGACCGGCCGGTGCTGGACCGCGTGGGCCGGTGGGGGCACTCGCCGGTGTGGTCGCGTTTCGAGCAGCTGGGCCCGAGCGACGAGCCGTTGCCACGTGGGTCTGCGCAGCGCAGTGAAGCGGCCTATCTGGTGGGTGCATCGCGTCTGACGACGACGCCGCAGGGCTGGTCGTTGGCGCAGCCGGGCGTGCTGCGTGATGAAGCGGGGCGAGCGGTGGTGACCCTGGAGCTTCGCTCGCTGTATCGGCGTGTGGGTGAGCGCGACGTGGTGGCGGAGCGTTACGGCGTGGACCACGACGCGTTCTGGTCGCGGGTCCGATCGTGCTGGGACCGTCGGCTTGCGGGGGCGAGCGCGTTCACGCTGCGCGCGGCGGATGAACGCGGCCGACCGCTGTGGCACGCGATGCTTGCGTTGGCGTCGTCGGCTTCGGCGTCGAGCGAGGCGCAGATCGATGCGGTGTTGGATGGGTTTATTGTGCGCGAGCGTTAAGAGCTGTTGATTGAACCGCGGAAACGCGGAGGGCGCGGAGCAGACAGTGGGGAAGTGGGTGGTGGTCTATCATGCGTTGACCGGGGAAGAGGGATCGACGCGATGGACCCTGATGCGCATGTGTGTTTGTGTTTTCATGTGAGTCAGCGCAAGGTGCTGTCATACTGTCGGCGTGAGAGGCCGAGGGTGGCTTCGTTGATCAGCGAGTGTCTGGGCGCGGGGACGGGGTGCGGGTGGTGTGTGCCGTTCTTGAAGACGTTGCACAAGCAGGTGATGGAGGGCATGGAGGAGCCGGGACTCTTGGTGGAACCGGCGGTGTATGCGGCGCGTCGTGCGGAGTATCGGGGGGGCAAGGGGGACGCGAAGCGTGGGGATGAAGGCGAGACGAGTCGCGGCGCTTCGGATTCGTAATGTTGTTCAGGGATTACTGCACGAGTCCTTTGGTGATGCGCATGAAGGCGGTTTCGAGGTTGACTTTTTCTTCTTCGATGCGGTTGATCTGGTAGCCGGCGTTGACGAGTTGCGTGGTGAGCTGGGGGATGAAGCGTGGGTCGGCGGCGAGGGTGGGGTCGAGGGTGACGTTGACCTGGCCGTTGGTCGGTTCGGCTTTGTGGACGCCGGGGAGCGTGGCGAGCAGCGCGGCGGCCTCGGCGTGTCGGTGGAGCAGGCCCACGTGCAGGACGGTGGAGGTGCGGACCTTGGCGAGCAGTTCGTTGACGCTTCCGGTGAACTTGAGCTCACCCTGTTCGAGGATGCCGACGACGTCGCAGAGGTCTGCGAGTTCGAGGAGGATGTGTGAGCTGATGAGGATGGTCTTGCCCATGAGGTGGAGCTCTTTCAAGAGCTCGCGCATCTCGATGCGTGCGCGCGGGTCCAGGCCGGAGGCCGGCTCGTCGAGGAGCAGGACCTTGGGGTCGTGGAGCAGGACGCGTGCGACGGAGAGGCGTTGCTGCATGCCGCGCGACAGCGAGTTGACCTCGGCCGAGACCTTGTGCGACAGGTCGGTGAGGTCGAGCACATCGGCGATGGTCTGCTTGCGGGTGGTGGAGTCGAGGTCGTAGGCGGCGGCGAAGAACTCGAGGTATTCGTGGACGACCATGTCTTCGTAGGCACCGAAGAAGTCGGGGACGTAGCCGATGGCGCGTCGGACCTGTCGGGCGTTGACGGGGCCGACGGAGAGGCCGTCGATGCGTGCCTCTCCCCAGGTGGGCTTGAGGAGGGTGGCGAGGATCTTGATGGTGGTGGTCTTGCCTGCGCCGTTGGGGCCGATGAAGCCGAAGCACTGTCCCTTCTCGATGGTGAGGTTGAGGTTGGAGAGGGCCATGAGCTCTCCGTAGCGTTTGGTGAGGTTGATGGTTTGGATCATGGGGGGAAGACTGAGTGGTGGGTGGGGGTTTGTGATTGAATCGCCAAGTCGCCAAGGGGGCCAAGGGCCACCAAGGGGGGGTCATGGTTTAGTTGCGGTCTGACAGGCGATGAGAAGACGGGTTGAACCGCAGAGGGATGACCTGGAGATGTGTATGGTTGAATGGCATGGAACTTCATCCCTTAGGGATTGTTGATTTTATTGCTGTCTGCTCCGTGTCCTCTGCGCCTCTGCGGTTCAATCTTCATTCTTGACTTGTCTGACGACTCACTTTGTCTCCACTGGCAGATCCCACACGGCTCGGATCATCGTGAGGCCTTGGCTTTGGGGGGTTTGGCCATCGACGGTGAGTGGGACGGGCAGCTCGCTGTTGGGCATGAGTGCGAGGATGATGAGTCTTGGGCTTGAGAGCAGGGGCGAGAGGTCCAGCGCGGTGGCTCCGGGGCGGGTGGCTCGGCTTGCGCCGGGGAAGGTGTCGACCTGCGTGAACTCGGGGGGCGGGAGCAGGCCGTAGAAGCTGAGCATGAGCATGTCGCGGACGGGGTCTTGTGGCAGCGCTTGCACGTCGAGCACGGAGGTGTCTGCCGGGAGCTTCTCGACGAGCGGGCCGAGCCAACCCTCGCGGGCCCAGCCGCGCGGCGTGGTGTAGGTCTGCGGCCGCCTGACCAGTTCGAGCGCGTGAGGCGGGACGCCATTCAAGTCGAGCGGCTGATTGGGTTGCCAGTCTGCGTTGGCGGTGGGGTTGGCGGGTTGTTGGTAGCGCCAGATCATGGGGGTGGCGAGTTCGCGCTGCGCGCCGCGGTACTGCTCGCCGGGGGCGTAGATGATCAGGACGTTTCGGAGCGGCGCGGGGAAGTCGTGGGTGATGCTGCCCGTTGGGCCGGAGAAGTCGTCGGCGAGTCGGACGGGTGCTTGTTGTGTGAACCGTCCGGGGGCGGTGTCGGCGGTGGCGAGCCGCTGGGCGCGGAAGTTCTTGGTGGTCGCGCGGAGTGGGATGTCGAGCGTGTCGGGGCGTTCGGCGTCGAGGGTGTATCGCTGCGGGTCGAGGAAGCCCGCGTCCGTGAGCGCGGCGACGAGGCCGGGGCTGGCGAGTGTGTCGTGCGCTTCCACCGCGCCGATGCTCGGCGAGCGTCCCTCGAACGCACGCGCAACGGCCGCATCGTTCGGCAGCGCAACATTCGCCCGGCCAAACTGCGGCACCATCAGTGACAGCCAGCTCTGCACGCGGATGAGCGGGCTGTTGCCGTCGTAGTCGATCACGCTGACGTGGCTCGCCGATAACGTGCCCGGCCGGGCCGCCCACGCACCCGCCCACGCGACCACCGAGAACGCAGCCGACACCGCCACAAACGCCAGCCACGCGTGCTGCACCTTGCCCTTCGCTCGCACCAGCGCATACGAGCCCGCCGACACGAGCAAGTACAACGCGAACAGCAACACCGCGCCCAGCAGCACGACCGCCACCGCGCCCTGCATCGACACCGCCGATGTGAACGCCGACGTGAGCGACACGGGGCGCATGCGGTGCGCTTCGCGCAGCGTCGGCTGCTTGTTCTCTTCACGCGTGGTCATCGCCGTCACCTGCTGCTGCGTGAGCACCGGAGCCGTCCAACCCAGCACATCGTTCCACAACCGACGCGTGCCACTGGGCACGCCCGCCGCCCGCACCGCTGGCGATGTCAGGTCCACGCCGATCATCGTGACCAACCCAAACCCGCGACGCACCGACAACGCGATCGGCTCCTCCGCGCGGTTGCGCAGCAACACCGACGCCCCCGAACGAGCGCCCGGCTCGTCAAACACATACATCGGGAACCGCGTCAACTCCTCGGGCCCAAACGCGCTCAAGCGCGGGTGTGGCAGCAGCTCGGCCTGCGTCGAGCGCAGCCCCGCGCCGCCCACCGGCAACAGGTCCGCGATCGGCGACTGCGTCCACGTCTGCCCCACCGTCGGAAGCACGATCACCAAATGCCCGCCCCGCACGACCCACTCCCGAAGCGCCGGCCAGACCGCCGGCGGGATCGATGGGTCCACCGGGTCGCTCTGCGTGTCGTCCGTCCAGATCAGCGTTGACACTCCCGACAACCCGTACCACCGATCCGGCAAGCCCGCGAGCGTCAACCCGCGCACCAACTGAACCCCCGCGTGCTGCGTGTCGCCGCGCTCATAATCACCAAGCCCCAGGTCCGCCACGCTCATCACGCCGATCAACTCACGCTCCAGCTCCACGACGCGTCCCGACTCCGGCCGAACGAGCACCGACCCCAGCAATGCGCCGTCCTCCGCGCCCACCACCTGCAGCTCCCACGCGCCACTCACCCCCGAAGCCGACATCGGCAGCGCCCCGTACACCCACACCCGCTCCGACCGCTGCGCGTTCACCGTCGCCCGACGCTCCGAGACCACCTCGTCCCCGTCTTCATCGCGCAGCAACCAGCGCACCCGCACATCGATGTCGTCCGCCGTCCCGTTCTCGACGGTCACCAACACCCCCGCCCACTCCCCCGGCCGAACCGCCCCGCCAAGCCCCAAGTCCCCCGGCTCCACCCGAAGCGACACCCCCTTCGCCCCCGCACCCAGCGTTCCCGCCACACACACGAACAACCACAGCCACTTCAACATCAGCATGCCCAAAGCATATCCAACCCAACACCCCCCCCACGCCGACGCTAAGCGAGTCCGCG
>DAIOEG010000105.1:0-1481 GCA_036746415.1 Phycisphaera sp.
TCAAGCACACACACCGCCGTGACCCCGACCTGCGCGAGCTGCTGTGCATCTATCAGCACGCGGGACACGCCGAGTTCCTCGACCCGCTCGTGCAACACCACGCGAGCGGCTCGCGCCACCTCCTGCTCCGGCCCGACCGCCTGCTCCGCGTCCTGCACTACTGGCACGCCATGCCCACACGAGCCGCCGCGGTCCTCGAACAACACGCACCACACACACGCATCATCATCCTCGGCCACGCACACCGCCAAGGCGTCTGGGAACGCCGAGGCAAAGTCGTCATCAACACCGGCAGCTTCCGCTTCCCCGGCCGACCACGCGCCGTCCGCATCGACGGCTCAACGCTCCGCGTTCACCGCATCCACGCAAGCGATGGACAATTCACGATCGAAGACAAAGCCGTCTACGAACACGCCCTCACGCATGATCACCCCGCAGATGCAACCCAGCCCACATCGCCACGGCTTGAACCGCTCACCGCTCCCACCTTGATCGACCGCCTGCTGCTCCGGGATGCCGCGTGAGGACAGCGTCTGGTTCTCGCGATGCGATGTGAAACGCTTGTTTTCAAACCCTTCTCGCGCTTGGAGTGCTTCACACGCAGCGACCGCGTCACACCCAGCGCACAGGTTGCAATGACTCACTCCACCGTGTCCGCGTGCCTTGGTGGTTCCGTGAGAAGCTCCTAAACTCTCACGCGTGTCGCACAACGCCCCCACCACTGTCTACCTGATCGACGGCCACCACCAGTTCTTCCGGGCCTACTACGCCATCCGAAGCGGCGCGGGCGGTGGCCGTGGCCAGGCGATGAACAGCCCCATCACAGGCGAGCCGACCAACGCGACCTTCGCGTTCACGTCCACGCTCCTCAAGCTCTTCGCCCAGTACAAACCCACACACGCCGCCATCGTCATCGACCCCGACGGCCCCACGTTCCGCGACGCCCTCTACCCCGACTACAAAGCCCAGCGAACCCCGCCGCCCGAAGACTTCAGGCCGCAGATCCCACGCATGATCGAGATCGCCCGGCTGTTCGGCCTCAAGGTCATCGAGACCCCCGGCTACGAGGCCGACGACACACTCGCTACCCTCGCCATACGCTTCACACAGCCCCACGCCGACCAAAACGTGCGCGTCCGACTCGTCTCCAAAGACAAAGACCTCGAACAGGTCATCAGTGACCGCGTCACGCTCTTCGACATCCACGAAGACAAAGAGTTCACGCCTCAAGCCCTGCTAGAAAAAAAAGGCATCACGCCCGCACAGGCCATCGACTACCAGACCCTCGTCGGCGACAGCGTTGACAACGTCCCGGGCATCGCGGGCATCGGCCCCAAGACCGCCGTCAAACTCCTGCAAGACCTCGGCAGCGTCGAAGCCATCCTCGCTGAGCGCCACACCTTGAAAGGCAAACAGCGCGAGAACATCGACGCCGCCGTCGCCAACGGCTGGCCGACGCTGACCCGCGCACTGGTCACGCT
>DAIOEG010000105.1:1491-8075 GCA_036746415.1 Phycisphaera sp.
TTTGAATTCACCGTGGAAGACGCCGCCGTCAGCACCGCCTCGATCGACGCCGATGCGCTGCGCACCGTCTTCCGCGACCTGGGCTTTAACCGCCACGTCCGCGAGCTCGACGCCATCGTCGGCATCACCACGCCGACGCCAACCACGACGCCTGTCACAACACCAGCGCCCACGCAGCGCACAGCCGCCCCCTCGCAACCCGCCGCGGGCTTCGGCCTCTTCGCCGACATGAACGAAGCAGCCGCCGAAGCCGCATCGACAACACTCGAACCCGCACCCTCTCGCGCAGCCCACGCCGGCTACCGCGCGATCTGCACCCGCGAAGCGTTGCAACACGTCATCACCGAGGCGCGCGCATCGAAGCTACTCGCGCTGGACACCGAGACCGTCGGCCTGGGCCACGACACACCGCTCGCGGGCATCTGCCTCAGCTGGCGCGAACACGAAGGCGTCTACATCCCCGTGCGATCGCCCGTGCCGTCGACGCACCTCGATGAAGCAACCGCGCTTGAGCTGCTGCGTCCGCTGCTCGAAGACCCAGCCGTGCCCAAGTGTGGCCACCACATCAAGTACGACCTGCTCGTCCTGCGTCATGCCGGCGTCCACGTCCGAGGCGTCGTCCACGACTCCATGATCGCCGCGTTCCTCTGCAACGCCCCTGGCATCGGCATGGACGACCTCGCGCTTGCCGAGCTCGCGCACCACAACATCCCCATCACCGCGCTCATCGGCCCAAAGCCCTCTCGCAAAGGCGACGCGCCGCAGAAGACGATGGACCAGGTCGACCTCGCCGCCGCCACGCAATACTCGGCTGAAGACGCCGACATCACGCTGCGGCTCTGTCACCTCTTCACGCAGCGCATGCGCAACATGGGCGTCGATGCGCTCGCGCGTGATGTTGAGATGCCGCTCGTGCCCGTGCTAGCCGAGATGGAGTGGCAGGGCATCCGCGTTGATCCCGCCGTCCTCGATGAGCAACGCATCGAGCTGGACAAACGCATCCTCACGCTGCGCGACGAGGTCTTCGACGCCGCGGGCTTTGCGTTCAACATCGACTCGCCCAAGCAGCTCGGCGATGCGCTCTTTATCCAGCTGCGCTTCCCCACCGTGAAAAAGACCAAGACCGGCTTCTCCACCGACGCGGAAGTGCTTGAAAAGCTGGAAGCAATGACGCCCGTCGAACTCGACAAGGTGCCCGAGCCGGCACGGCGCATCCCCGCCCTCATGCTCGAGTACCGCATGCTCACCAAGCTGGTCGGCACGTATTTCGCTCAGCTGACCGAGGCGATCAGCACACGCGACGGCAGGGTCCACTGCCGGTTCCACCAGACCGGCGCCGCGACCGGCCGACTCAGCTCCAGCGACCCCAACCTACAGAACATCCCGATCCGCACACAGATCGGCCGGCAGATCCGCCGCGCCTTTGTCGCCGAGCCCGGCCACCTGCTCATCAGCGCCGACTACTCCCAGATCGAGCTGCGCATCCTCGCGCACCTCTCGGACGACCCCGCGCTGCTCACCGCGTTCGCGCAAGGCGCAGACATCCACACGGCAGTCGCTTCAGAAGTGTTTCACGTCCCGATCGATCAAGTCACCAAAGAGCAGCGCGGCAACGCCAAGATGATCAACTTCGGCATCATCTACGGCGTCACCGCGTTCGGCCTCGCCCGCCGTGTGGAGTCGCTCGACAACCAAAGCGCGGCCAAGCTCATCGCCGACTACCGCGCGCGTTTCGCTGGCATCGACGCGTTCCTCCTCCAGTGCGTCGAGGAGGCGCGCCGGCACGGCTTCGTGCGCACCATGATGGGCCGACGCCGCGTCATCGAAGGCATCGACGCCCGCAACCCTCAGCAACAAGCACTCGCCGAACGCCTCGCGATCAACAGCGTCGTGCAAGGCAGCGCCGCCGACCTCATCAAGCTCGCAATGGTCAAGCTCCAGCAACGCATCGAACGCGAACGCCTGCCGATGCAGATGCTGCTGCAGATCCACGACGAGCTCGTGCTCGAAACACCCACGCAACACGCAGGTGCGATGTCCGCCATCGTGATCAATGAAATGCAGAACGCGATGACCCTCAAGTGCCCCCTGGTCGTCGAAGCCGGCGTGGGAGGAGACTGGTTTGCGTGCAAGTGAGAACGTGTGATTGAACCGCGAGGCGCTGATGCATCACGCGCTCAGGCGGTCACGGGCGAGGGTGGCGGCGCCGATGGTGCCGGCGTCGTCGTGGAGTTTGCTGGAGAGGATCTTGACCTCGGCAAGTTCGGGTGGGAAGACGGTTTTTTGGAAGCGGTCGCGGACCATCTTGACCAGTGGGTCGCCGAGCGCTTCGGTGAGGCCGCCGCCGATGACGACGCAGGGCAGCGAGAGCAGCGTCACGGCGTTGGCAGCGGCGATGCCAACGTAGTGTGCGGTGTGTTCGACGACCTGTACGGTCAGCGCATCGCCTTTCTTGAACGACTCGGCAAGCACCTTGCTTCGGATTTTTTCGAGTTTGCCTTCGACGAGGTCGGGGATGATGGACTTGTGTCCGGTGCGGATGAGTTGTGTGATCTGATGGACGACGCTGGAGCGTGAGGCGAGGTTTTCAACGGTGCGTTGGCCGAGCGGTCCGTCGGCTTTGAGCCAGGTGTGGCCGATCTCTCCCGCGGTGCCGTGGTGGCCGTGGTAGAGCTTGCCGTTGAAGATGAGCCCGCCGCCGACGCCCGTGCCCAGCCAGATGCCGAGCATCGAGTCGAACTCTTGCGCGGCGCCTGCGGTGTACTCGCCCCAGACGGCGACGTTGACATCGTTATCGACGATCACCGGCCGGCCGGTAGCGGTACCGAGTGCTTTGGCGAGCGGGAACTTTTTCCATCCCAGGTTGACCGCGACGATGACGGTGCCGGTGGTGATGTCCAGCGCGCCCGGCGCGCCGATGCCGATGCCCGCGATGTCGGTGAACGGCACCTTGGCCTGCTCGGCGACCTGCTGCGCGAGCTTGTTGATGCGATCGACCACGCCATCGGCTCCTGTTTCGGGCTTGGTCTTGGTGCTGTCGCGCGCGACGAGCTTCTTGCCGACGACCAGGCCGACCTGGATGTTCGTGCCGCCCAGGTCGATGCCGATGTAGGGGGCGTTGGGGTCTTGCTTGCCGCTGCCGTTTTTATCCTTGGCCATGCGTGTTCCGAGTCACAGGGGGTTGGGGTGGGTGGTGGTGGTGTGGGGCATCGTCAGAGCGCGGGGCGGGCGTTGACGTAGTCGTGCTCGCGTTCAAACAGCCGTGCGACGCGCATGAGTGAACGCTCGGCAAACGCTGGCCCGATGAACTGGATCGCGACTGGGAGCCGCCTGCCCGCTTCCTCTGCGAAGCCCGCGGGGATCGACAGCGCGGGGAGGCCCGCGAGGTTGGCCGTGACGGTGTACACGTCATTCATGTACATGGCGAGCGGGTCGTCGGTCTTGTCGCCCAGCTTGAATGCCGGGCCGGTGGTCGTGGGACACAGCACGACATCGCAGCGTTCGAACGCGCGGTCGAAGTCGTTCTTGATCAATCGGCGGACGCGCAGCGCGCGGTCGTAGTACGCGTCGTAGTAGCCCGATGACAGCGCATACGTGCCGAGCATGATGCGACGCTTGACCTCGTCGCCGAATCCCTCGGCCCTGCTGTGGCTATACAGCTCGACGATGTCGTGGACAGGACGAGCGGTGCGGTGGCCGAAGTGCACGCCGTCGAATCGGGCGAGGTTGCTCGATGCTTCGGCGGTGGCGACGACGTAGTACACGCTGATGCCGTACTGCGTGTGGGGCAGATCGACTTCGACGATCTGTGCGCCCTGCTTTGTGTAGAACGCCACCGCATCATCGACGGCCTTCTGCACGGCGGGGTGGTTTGCGCCCTCGATGAGGTACTGCTTCGCAAGCCCGATGCGCAGCGGCGACTGCAACGGCGCATCGACATCGTGCAGGTCTTGTTCCACGTCAACACGCGCAGCGGTGGAGTCGAGGCCGTCGACACCGCTCATGAGCTGCGTCAACAGCGCCGCGTCGGCGAGGGTCCGCGTGAACGGGCCGACCTGATCGAGCGAGGATGCAAACGCGACCAGGCCCCACCGGCTGATGCGGCCGTACGTCGGCTTCATCCCGACCACGCCGCACAGTGCTGCGGGCTGTCGGATCGACCCGCCCGTGTCCGTGCCCAGTGATGCCGCGCACAGGTCGGCCGACATCGCCGCCGCCGCCCCGCCCGATGAGCCACCGGGCACACGCGAGGCGTCCCAGGGGTTGAGCGTCGGCCCGAACGCCGACTGCTCGCACGACGAGCCCATCGCGAACTCGTCCATGTTCGTCTTGCCCAGCACGACCGCGCCCGCGTCTTCGAGTCGCTTCACACAGGTCGCATCGAACGGGGAGCGATACCCCTCCAACATGCGTGAGCCGCACGCCGTCGTCCCGTGAGCCGTGCAGAGCACGTCCTTCACCGCGATCGGCACACCCGCTAACACGCCTTGGACGACACCCGCATCCACACCACGCGCACGCTCGAGCGCTCGCTCTGCGTGCACCTCACGGTAGGCGAACATCGGGCCGTTGAGCCGCTCGATGCGCGCGAGGTACGCTTGCGTCACCTCCACGGCGGAGACCTTCTTGTGCGCGATTGCATCACGCAGCCCGATCAATGTGTTGGTCGTGATATCCATCAGTGAACCAATCTTGCTGCAAGGCCCTATCGTCCGCCACACGTCTCGCACGGTTCAACCACACTCACGCGCCGCCGCCGTCGCCGATCACCTTGGGAACCTTGAAAAAGCCCTGCTCCTGCTCCGGTGCGTTCATCAGCATCGCATCGACCGCGCTGCCCGGCTGCTCCACGTCGTCACGCAGCACGTTCACCATGTCGAGCGGGTGGGCCATCGGCTGCACGCCCTGCACATCCAGCTCGCTGAGCTTGGCGATGTGCGCCATGATCTGCCCGAGCTGCCCGGCAAAGTGTGTGACCTGTTCGTCGCTGAGCGCCAGCCGGCCGAGCTTGGCGACGTGACGGACATCGGCTTCACCAATCGACGGGCTGGACGCTGCAACACTCATGAGTCGGATCATAACGAACCGACCCGCGCCCGATTCATTCACGACAGATCGGTGTCACGTTCGATGTCCAGGCCCAGGTCCAGTGCGCTTGCCGAGTGCGTGAGTGCCCCGACGCTGATGCGGTCGACGCCGGTCTGCGCAATCGCACAGACCGTCTCCAGCGTCACCCCCCCGCTCGCCTCCAGCAACACGGCCGGCGAAGTAGCGTCCCGCATCGACGCCGCCTCGCGCAGCTGCGCAAGCGTCATGTTGTCCAGCAGCACCATGTCCACCGCGCACCGCAGCACCACCACAAGCTGCTCGAGCGTGTCCACCTCGACCTGCACAAACGCAAGCGCCGGATTGAGCATGTGTGCCTCGGCTCGCGCTTTGGTCAACGCCTCGGCCCAGCGGTCCATCGGCAGCGCGGTCAGGTGGTTGTCCTTCACCAGCACCGCGTCGTACAGCCCGTGCCGATGCGGCCACGCCCCGCCCCGCCAGCACGCGTACTTCTGTAATGAACGCAACATCGGCAGCGTCTTGCGCGTCTCGCAGATGCGTGCCGTCGTTCCCGACACCGCATCGACGTAACGGGCCGTCAACGTCGCGACACCCGAGAGGTGGCACACCATGTTGAGCGCGACCCGCTCGATCGCCAGCACATCACGCAGCAACCCCGCCAGCGTCGCCACCGCCTGCATCGGCATGACACGCTGCCCGTCCAGCGCGTGCAGCGTCAACGACACACCCGCCCGCCCCGATGCATCGACCACCGCCTGCAACAGGTTCACGCCCGCCAGCGTCCCCGCGCAGCGCGCCCGCATCACCGCCACCGCACGCGCATCGCTTGGCACAAACGTCGCCGATGTCACGTCCAACCCGCGCTCGCCCAGGTCATCCGCAAAGTCGATCGTGAAGCGTTGCACCGCACCCGCAAGCCCCGGTGTCGGCGCTTCGCGGAGCGTGTCTTCCAACACCTGTCGTGCATCGATCGTCACCACTGGCATCGCGTCTCTCATCGTGCGTGCAAGCTTACCCGGTACCGCCGACCGCCCAGCGACAGCAGCCGAACCACATCGCCCGGCTTCGCCCCGTGCTCCTCATACAACCCTCGCCAACCACGCCACTGCAACATCGAACCCTTCGCAAACCGTGTCTGCACCTCGTTACCATCGGGCAGCTCCAGCGTCAGCTCCGACGCCCGCATCGCCTCCGAAGCGCCTGGCAAGCTCAGGTACCCGTTGCGGATCGCGCCGTCCGTGAGCTCCACATCACGCAGCGGCGACAGCGCCTCGTCCAACACGTACCACGCCTTCATGTACGCCACCTTGTACGCGGGCCCCACCACGCACGGCTCGACATGCGTTAACTCCACAAACGTTGCGCACGCCGCGCGTCGCTTCTCCTCCCAGTACGCGTCTGTCCCGCCGACCCTCGGCTCGAACTCCGCCCGCAGCGCATCGACCTTCACGGGCGTCAGCTTCTCAAACGACCACACCCTGCCCGCGATCGCTGTTGCCATAAACGCGCCGCCCGAC
>DAIOEG010000106.1:0-906 GCA_036746415.1 Phycisphaera sp.
TCAAACAACACGCCGCCTGATCAAAACGTCATCCACAGCTTTTGACAGTTCCTCCAGCGTTGCAAACACTCCGATGACAAACAATGGACGATAAAACAGCGTCCTGACCTCAATCCGCGGACCAAGCCCTCAACAATCGGCCAGCACACCCGGAAACAAAGCCAACCTGCGGAAGCCCCATGCCTCGCCGTCTCGCAAAGGGAGAACCCCAGCTCGTAAAAAAACATCCGCGTACGTAAGTTGCGCCTGCACAAGCGAGGATGTGTCGCCGTACCAAGGTCTGTTGACGGGGTCAGCACCCGCTACCGGGAGTCATTCCAATGTCGTATCGACCGTCCGTTTCTCACACGTTTGCTGGGGGGGGGTTAGGGTTTGAACTTCTGGAGCCGCGTGTGCTGCTGGCCGCGACGCCGCCGACAGGGTTTGCGCTCATCCACACCGCCCAATTCTCCGCCACCGAGGTGGACGACATGCAGACCCTCCTGCCCACCGGCACAAACCTCGACGTCGGCCGAGACTACTACCTGATCTCCCGAGGCACCGCCAAGATCGGCGACCGTAAAGACGCCCCCGGCCCCCGCAACACCGACACGATGAAGTTCGACGACAAGAACGAAACCAACCATTTCAGCCGAGCCACCAGCGGCCCCAACGGCCGATACGACTTCCAGGGCCTCAATGCCCCCGGCTGGGGCGCCTACCAGACCGACCACATCTACGGCCAACTCGCCACCGCCACCGGCCCCCAACTCAAAGCCCGCTTCAACGACACCATCGAAACCGACAACAGCGGTGCGCTCTCGCTGGAGGTCTACGAACAGCTCCAGCTCTACGAACTCGAAGTCCAGGACGCCCGCACCAGCCAACGCAGCGCCGAAGCCACCTACGGCGTCTACGGCCCCGGCG
>DAIOEG010000106.1:916-8054 GCA_036746415.1 Phycisphaera sp.
CAGCCAACGCAAAGCCAAGGTCCAATACGGCCAAGCCGGACCGCAAACCCCCCTGTTCATCCCCCTCGACAAAACCGGCAACGCCGCCATCGACGTCTTCGCACAGCTCGAACAAGCCCGATACCAGAACATGGGCGGCCTGAACCTCAACAAAGTCAAGTGGGAACTGACCCTCGACGGCTCCACGACCAACTCCGGCAGCTACAGCGAAAACAACGGCCTCTCGATCGACCTCACCACCAACGCCATCGGCGAGTACGAGCAGGTGGCCTAGTACGACGGCGACGACAGCGGCCAACTCGACAACGACGAGCAGTCGCTGATGGTGTACTTCTCGACGTACACGCTTGATGGCGGAAGTATCTCCGAGGATCGGTATGGTCAGAACGAAGTGGAGGTTTCAGCTGCTTACACAGCCAAGCTCTTCCTGCCTGTAGACACGGCAGGCGACAACAAAGTCAAGATCGAAATCGAATCAAGCAGCGACGCGATCCAGGCCAGGCAAGACGTCTTCTGGAAAGTCACTAAAGCGGGTACTGCCTTGGACGAAGCATCGATCCGCAGCACAGATGTGTTCGATTGGAGCAACGCCAACACCTCCGACCTGCTTGAGGTGCATTTCGGGATCGACCTTGACAAAGACGGGCAGCTGGAGGAAAACGAGTATCACATCTCCAGCGAGTTGAAGGGCCTGGGCATTGATAGCATCACGATCGATCAGAGCCGGATCTACTACGTCACGCCTCACACACAGTACCAGCCGGTGCATCAGGCATTCATCGCGTTCTACCTGAGCGATCCGGAAGCGATCTGGACACAGGCGATCACGGACCGGATCGGCCTAGAGCGTTCGATCAGCTCACCAGCCAGCCAAGACCCCTATCCTTCTTCAAGTGAATCGATCAGCGGCCCCACCTTGCTACCCGCAGCCGGCGGCCTGATGTTCTTGTACGGAGCACCTGTCGAAAACGTCTCGCTGAAACATCCGCCGCAGGCAATCCTAACAATCACGGCGCAAATGGAAGACATTAACATCAAGCAGCCCACCATCAATCCAACACTTGAAGTGTATCCGGTATTTTTTTATTGGAAAAATACAAACAGAGACATGGCAATTAAATATGTCAATCAAAAGTACTCTATTGTTTCCACCGCAACATTTGATTCTGATTTTTCTTATGGAGGCAACTCGCCAGGATTTCGCGGTTATACTTCAGCATATACGGGCAGGAAGGTGGTCATCTATGACGATGCAATTTTTGCTGGAGAGAATGTTGTCGCATCCACAATCGGTCATGAAAATGTACACTATAACCAGCCACTCGAATATTTCATTAATCCCTTTTTTCTCTTTCCTGATGGAAAAGCATCTAAAGAACTTCCTGCTTACATCTGGGAGCGCGACAATGCAGATTTAACGGGTATTGACGCAGCCGAAAGAGATCATATCGAGCAAATGATCCAAGATTGTATTGGGATCTCTGAACAATCCCCTCCCCTCGCGCGTAGATAATGTTGTCCCTTGAACACGGAGGTTCTCATGGCTTTGGAGCGTCGCAATCGGCAGGCGGGGTGGGTGGATGCGGTGACGGCGACGCTGGGCGGGCCCAGGACCTGGGCGTTGCCCGAGTACACCAACCCCGGGGCGGGGCGTCGGCCTTTGGATGCGGTGATGATGCTCAAGTGCGTGCTGCTTGCCAAGTGGTTCAGCCTTGGCGATGCGGCGCTGGAAGAGATGCTGCAGGACCGCCTGAGCTTCCGCCGCCCCCGGAAGGTCGGCCTGTCCATCGACGACGCCACACCCGACGAGACCCGCTTCGTGCGCTTCCGGGGGCGGTTGCGTGAGGCGGGCCTTGATCAGGTGCTGTTCGACCGCGCGTTGTCGCAGCTCAACGACCGGGGCCTGATCTTGCAGCAGGGCACGATCGTCGATGCCACGATCCTCGAGGCGCCCAGGGGCACCAAGAAGACCGTTGTCGAAGACGACGGCACGACGACGGTCACCTCGACACGCGATCAGGACGCGAGCTTCACGCACAAGCACGGCCGTTCGTATCACGGCTTCAAGCTGCACATCGCCACCGACACGCGTGGCCTGATCAAGACGCTCATCGCCGACACCGCCAAGGTGCACGACTCGCGGCACTTCGAGGCGCTCATCCAAGACGAGATGCGCGGTGTGGACTCGTGGGGCAACCCTTCCGGGGGTGAGGTCTTCGCCGACTCGGCGTACCCCAGCCAGAAGCACGCGGCGCTGCTTGCGGCGCGCGGCGTGCACGACGGCACGATCAAGCGTCGTGTGCGCGGTCAGAAGGAGTTGCCGTGGCGGGCAAGCGACGCGGGGAACGATTTTTACGCGGTGCTTTTAACGCCCGTCGTCAAAGTGCTATGCGAGTACATGGGCGTTGTTAAAAGTCATGGGGGCGAAGCGGTTTGGTTGGTGGAAGGAAAGCCGTTCGCCAATGGGGGACCAACTGGCCCAGTGGGGGTGGGAGGAGTGGTCGGCACATTTGTAGAAGTTGCCTGTGGCGTGGGCTGGGGGAGTGGTGAGGTTTGGGATGTAGGCGTGGAAGAGTGGCCAGTCGATGCTGAAGGTCACGGTCCAGGGCAGAGGGCTTGCGATTTCCTGCTGGAGGGGGTGGGTGAGGGTGGTGCGTGTACGGATGAACTGGAGGTGGTGGGGTGGCAGGACGGTGTTGGGCGGCTGCTCTGGGCGGGTGGGGTCGGTGATGTAAAAGGTCAGCGTGGTGCCCAGGGCGTTGAACTCGAAGTTGAAGTAGCCGGCGTTTGGGTCGGGTTGGAAGAACATCTCGACGCAGGAGTCATTGCAGACCATGGATTGCGGCTTGGTATGTCTTGCGAGAACGTACTGGTCGTCGACGTCGAATCGGCCGAAGAGGCCGATGTGGTCGTGGAGCAGCCGCGCGGTGGTGACGGGTCGGTGGCTGGAGCTGTCGGGATGGAAGGTGTCGATGCGTGCGAGGTCTGACGAAGACCAGAGTGGGTCGTCGATGGGGGGCGGGCCGGGGTGCTGGCGTGTGGCGTGCTGGATGTTAAAGGGTGTGTGTGTGTGTGTGCATCACGCGGGTTTGAGCCAGTGTTTGATGTACCACTCGATGGATTGTTTGAGCCCATCGTCGAAGTGGGTGATGGGATGATATTGGAGGACGGTCTTGGCGAGGGTGATGTCGGCGAGACTGTCGCGGACGTCGCCTGGGCGGGGTGGCTCGTGGTGTGGCTGGACGTGTTTTCCCAGGAGCTCGTTGGCGAGCTGGACGATGCGGTTGACGCTGACGCGGACGCCGCAGCCGATGTTGACGACTTCGCCGGCGAGGTGTGGTGCGTCGGCGGCGAGGAGGTTGGCGTGGACGACGTTGCTGACGTGGCAGAAGTCTCGGGTCTGTTCGCCGTCGCCGTAGATTGTGGGGGGTGTATCGGTAAGGACCTTGCTGACGATGCTGGGGACGGCGGCGCCGTACTGGCTTTTGGGGTCCTGCCCGGGCCCGAAGACGTTGAAGTATCGCAAGCTGATGTTCTGCATGCCGTGGAGGGTGGCGTAGGCGGAGAGGTAGAGTTCGCCGGCGTACTTGGCGATGCCGTAGGGGCTGATGGGGACGCCGCGCATGGATTCGGTCTTGGGTTGCTCGGGGGCGTCTCCGTAGATAGCGGACGTGCTGGCGTAGATGACGCGTTGGACGTTGGCGCGGCGGGCGGCTTCGAGCAGGCGCAGGGTGGCGGTCGCGTCGGTGTCGTGGTAGGCGATGGGGTCGGCGACGGACTCGGGGACGCTGACGAGGGCGGCCTTATGGAAGACGACATCGACGCCCTGCACGGCCCGGTCGAGGGTGTGCTGTTCGAGGATGGACCCTTCGATGAGCTCGATGCGGCCGCGGACATCGTCGAGGCGTCGCCAGGATTTGCACCCTGAGAGGTTGTCGAGGACTCGGACGCGCTCGCCGCGGGCGACAAGTGCGTGGACGATGTGGGAGGCGATGAAGCCGCCGCCGCCGGTGACGAGGAAGAGTCGGTTCATGGGGTATCCGTGTGTGGTGTGTTGGGGTCGTGGGAGAGGGGTTGCTGGGTGGTGAGCAGTGAATGGCCGAAGAGGTCTGCGATGGCGAGCCATGCGGCGTTCTCGGCGGACTGGACGCTGGGTTGTTCCCAGAAGCTGATGCGGACTTTCGATCGCAGGCCCGGGAGGATGCGCGGGGGCAGTTCGTGTTCGAGCGTGTGTCGTAAGAGGGGGTGCTTGGCGAGGGGGCTTGCGATGACAAGGCGCGTGGGCCTGGTGAAGTTAACGGCGTTGGCGAGGCCCGTGGCGAGGTGATCGAGGATGGTGAGGAGGGGTTGCTGCTGAAGGCGTGGGTCCTTCAAAACATGGTCAAGGGCTCGGCGGTTGCCAGGCGCGTGGATGTTGAGCTGCTGAGTGCTGAAGATGCGTTCGAGGCAGCCGGTCTGTCCGCAGTAGCACGGGTGTGTATAAACAGGGAGACGCATGTGTCCCAGTTCGTTGGCGCTGGTGACGCTTCCGGGGAGTGATCGGCCGTCGATGAGGAGGGAGGCGCCTAGCCGTCCGTCGTCGAGGCCGACGAGCAGGACAACCTGTGGTTCAGCTTGCAGAGGGGCGTCGATGTCTGCGGCGAGTCGCCAGCGTGTCGCCAGCGCGTGCAGGTCGTTATCGAGGAGCAGTGGTGTCTGGCCGACGGCCTGGTAGAGCGGCTCGAGTGACACGGGCTCGGGCGAGGGCAGCGCAGAGGAGAAGAGCATGGCGTGACCCTGGAGGTCGACCATGCCGGTCACGGTGATGCCGACGGCGGCGGTGCGTGGTGTGACGGCGTGTTTGAGGAGTTTTGCTGCAGCGGGGATGAGTCTGTCGTGCTTGAGGCCACGCTCATGCACCTCCAAAGCGCGGGGCCTGCCGAGCGGGTCGAGCGTGACGAGGCGGACCTCGGCCAGGCCTTGTGTTCCTGGCGCGGGCGAGATGGAGAGCCCCACGAAAGACAGCGCGTCGGATCGGACCTCCAGGCCGATCCTGGGCCGACCTCTGCTGGGCAGCACCACGGGGCGGGACTCCTTTAAAACGCACGCCTCGACCAGCCGGGAGACCAGGGCTCCCGAGGGGGTGGGTGCGGTCCCGGTCAGCTTGTGAAGGTCGCTGCGGCCGACGGACCTGCCGAGCTGATTGCTCCTCCAGACGATCGAGGCGAACTGCCTTTCACGCGGGCCCAGGTTGCGCACGGGCGTGACGCAGGGCGTGGTCGGCGGGTGGAGGGGTTGCTTCGCCATATTTTGTAATTGCAATAATATAAAATAGAGGATATCAATATGCAAGCGGGTGTCGGCGTGAGCTGGAGGGCCCCCCGTTGGGGCAGCGGGGCTCTCTTTGGGGTGGGCAGTTGTGGTGCATGGCGGCGGTCGTCGATGGCACCAAGGACCCTCAACACATGGGCAAACGCATGGACACGAAACTCACCACAGACCGTCTTGTCGTGATGGCCAGGGGCCTAGGCACTCGGATGCGCCGGGCCGATGACAGCGTGCAGCTTAATGCACAGCAGGCGGCGATCGCGGACACGGGGGTCAAGGCGTTGATCCGGATTGACCGGCCGTTTCTGGATTACGTCCTGACCGTGGCCGCTGACGCGGGGTTTCGTCGGGTCTGCATGGTCATCGGCCCCGAGCATGACGAGCTGCGAGCGTACTACAGCCGGATCAGCGGGGGCCGACTGACGATCGATTTTGCGGTGCAAGAGCGGCCGCTTGGCACGGCCAACGCGGTGGCTGCGGCCGAGTCCTGGTGCGCGGGCGAGCCGTTTGTCGTGATCAACTCGGACAATTTTTATCCTGATCAGGCGCTGCGGGCACTTCGTGAGATCGCCTCTCCGGGGGTTGCGCTGTTTGACCGTGACGCGATGCTCACTGGCAGCAACATCCCGCCCGACCGCGTCGAGAAGTTTGCGATCGCCGAGCTGGCCGGCGGTCTGCTCCGTCGGATCATCGAGAAGCCCTCTGCGGCGCAGCTGACCGAGGCATCATCCGCAAACAACGGCAAGCTGTATCTGTCGATGAACACGTGGCTGTTTGATTCGGCGATCTTCGATGCCTGCCGGGCGATCCCGCTCAGTGCGCGTGGCGAGTACGAGGTCACCGACGCGGTGCAGTACGCGATTGATGTGCTCAAGCAGACGTTCCATGTGTCGCTCGTGGGCGCGGCGGTGCTGGACCTCTCAAGCCGGGCGGACGTGGAGCCCGTGACCCAGAAGCTCAAAGGCATGGAGGTCCGGCTTTGATCGATCCTCGCATCCATCGTCTGTTCCCAGAGGCCAAGCCGCTGGAACAACTAGCGTCGCTGGACCACCCCAAGGCCTCGATGATCCGCGCCTGCGTTGATTCGCTGGGCGGAGCGGGGCGCGGGTACGCCTATTTTGTCCCCGGCCGGATCGAGGTCCTCGGAAAGCACACCGACTACTGCGGCGGCAGGTCGCTCCTGTGTGCCATCGACCGCGGCTTTGTGATGGTCGCTCGAGAACGCGACGACAACCGGTTCGTCATCACCGCCACAGCAACACAAGAGATACAGCGGTTCTCGATCGATGCACACATCACCCCGCAGCCGGCACACTGGACAAATTACCCCCAGACAGTCGCCAGACGATTTATCACCAACTTCGGCCCCAGGGTCAAGGGGCTCGACATGGCGTTTGCAAGCGACCTCCCGCCCGCCGCAGGCCTCTCCAGCAGCAGCGCGATGATCGTAGGCGTCTTCCTGGCACTGGCGTCGGTGAACAAGCTGCTCCGGCACCCCGCGTTCAACGCCTCGATCCGCACGCTCGAAGACCTCGCGCACTACTGCGGATGCAACGAGAACGGCAGCTCGTTCCGTGCACTCGCGGGCAACCGCGGCGTGGGCACCAGCGGCGGATCACAGGACCACACCGCCATCCTCTGCTGTAAGCACGGCATGCTCAGTCAGTTCGGCTTTGCGCCCGTTGTTCATGAACGCGACATCCCGTTCCCCGAGGGCCTTCGGCTGATCGTGATCGGAAGCGGCGTCGTCGCCGAGAAGACTGGCAACGCACAGCAGAAGTACAACGCGGTGAGCCAGAAGGCTCGCCACATGCTCTCGATCTGGAACGAG
>DAIOEG010000107.1:0-8007 GCA_036746415.1 Phycisphaera sp.
CGCATCTCAGGCCACGCTCGTTTGCTCCGCGTCTTGGAGTCTTGGCGGTTCAACTCTTTGCTCGCAGAAGCTCTTATGCTGGTGTCATGCGTGTGGGACAGGTGCTGGATGCGAATGCGAACCGGGCGCGGGAGGCGCTGCGCGTGATGGAAGAGGTCGCGCGGTTTGTCGTGCGTGATGCGGCGCTCGTGGCGGAGTTGAAGGCGGTGCGCCACGCGCTGGCGTCGGCGTTGCCTGCGGGGTTGGAGCGGTTCCGCGATGTCGCGGGGGATGCGGGCACGGCGGTGCACACGTCCCGCGAGTTCCAGCGCGACGGCGTGCACGGCGTCGCCATCGCAGCGGGCAAGCGACTGGGCGAGGCGATGCGCTCGCTCGAAGAGTTCGGCAAGCTCATGCCCGGCGTGGACGTCGTGGCACTCAAACAGCTGCGCTACCGGGGGTATCGATGCGAACAACGGCTGCTCACGATGCTCGGGTGGTCGGCGGGTCGTCGGCAGTGGCGGATGTGTGTGCTGCTCACGCGGTCGCTGTGCAAGTTGCCATGGGACACGGTGCTGCGCGAGGCGATGCAGGCGGGCGCGGACTGCGTGCAGGTGCGAGAGAAGGACGCGGGGGATTCGGAGTTGCTGTCGCATGTTCGCACGGTGGTGTCGGCGGCGCGGTTGCACGGGGGCGTGTCGGTCGTCGTGAACGATCGGCCGGACATCGCGGTGCTGGCTGGGGCGGACGGCGTGCACGTGGGGCAGGGCGACCTGCCGTGCGACGCGGTGCGTCTGTTGGTGGGGAGCGGGTTGTGCGTGGGCGTGACCACGAGCAACGTGGAGGAAGCGCGGCGAGCGCGTGACGCCGGCGCGGATTATTGCGGTGTTGGGCCGATGTTTGCGACAACGACCAAGCACAAGCCGGTGTTGGCGGGGCCCGCGGCGTTGTCGGCGTACCTGGCGTGGGGCGGGCTGCCGCACCTGGCGATCGGGGGGGTGACGGCGGCGACGCTGCCGGCGTTGTTAGAGGCGGAGCCGGGGTTGCGGGGGGTGGCGGTGAGCGCGGGGGTGTGTTCGGTGGATCGGCCGGGCGAGGCGGTGTCGGCGATGCTTGGGTTGCTGCCGGCGGGCGAGGCGTTTTCGTGGGGACACATGGGAGACACTGCCGATGCTCAAAACGCGTAAAGCAGCAAGCGTTGGTCGGTGCCGAGCCGGCGGCTGCGCGATATGCTTCGCGTAGCCGCCGAGTTGACGTGAACCGATGCCGTTGTACCCCTTGAATCGCATGTTGTACCGCACGGGTGTTTTGAACTGCGTGTTGTGCTGCGCGTTGTCGGGGGCGGGCGTGATGGGGGTGGCATCGATGACGGGGTGTCGCGGCGGGTCGGAGGTGGAATCGGCGGAGGTGTCGGCGGTGCCGTCGACGCTGGTGTTGCAGCTGACGCCTGCGGACCGCGCGGCTGCGGAGTCGTTGCCGCGGACGATCGAGCGTCGTTGGGCGGGCCTGGGGCTTGAGCCGATGTTGGTGCCGTTTGGCGACCGGGTGATGCAGGTGATGCTGTCGCGTCCGGGCCGGTCGCTGGAGCAGGCATCATCGAGCGAGTCGCAGTCTCACCGGGCTGCGCGTCGCGGCAAGCTGAGCATCCCCGAGGATCGGTTGTGGTCGGTGACCACGGCGTTGACCAAGGTCCGCACGTCGGGCGAGGGCGATGAAGAGGGGTCCAGCGACGATCGGCCGAGCATCATTGCGATCAGTCGGCCGGGCGTGACACTGTGGCTGACGCTGCCGTACCTCGCAACCGATATCAAGCCGGCGCGCTCAGCCTGCCCGACAGCGGGCTGGCGCGGATCACGTTCGAACAGGATTTTCTGGATGCGCTGACGAAGCTCGCCACACACACCAGCGACGGCGTGATCACGACCGAGCAAGCGTTGTGGCTGGGGTTGCTGGGTTGCTCGGCGGACGAGGTGAACGGCTTCGCGTCGCTGCGCATGCCGGTGTCGCCGACGGACCTGATCGCGTTGGTGGAGGCGGGCGTGACGTCAACGTCGGTGGCGGAGCTTGAGTCAACGGGGATGGTGCTGCGTGTGGGCGAGGTGCTCGGGTTAGCGCAGGCGGGGCTGAGCCCTGCCCAGGCGGCGTTGTATCGACGGGGCGACTTGACGTTGACCACCGAGCAGCTGCTCGTGCATCACCGCGATCGTCTTGCCGAGCTTGCTAAGCGAGATCGGCATGCCGAGTCGATCATCGCGTCGGCTTCGCTCGCAGATGCGGACTTCGCGGGGCGGACGACGCAGACGGTGTCGGTGAAATCGCCGGCGCGTGGCTCGCCAGCGGTGCCCGCGTCGTTTGCGGCGGAGTGTCGCCGGCTGGGGTTCACGTCGCCTGCGGATGTCGAGATGTTGTTTCGACACAACGTCCACCCCGTGTTCATCAAAGACCTGCACGACGCGGGGCTGCACCCCTCGCCGGCCGACCTGGTCCGCGCGATCAAGGCGGGCCTGAATGCCCATGACGCCAAGGCGCTGCTGGACGCGGGCTACCGGTTCACGGTGGAAGACCTGATCGCGATTGCAAGCGCGGAGGTGGACCCCGCGTTTGCGGTGTCACTTCTAGACGAGAGGTTCCCGGTGCTTAGCGCGGACCAGCTCGTGGACCTGCACCGCCGGGGGCTGGATGTGCAGACGATCCGCGAGCTGCGCGGGTCGGCAACGCAGTCGCCGGTGAGCGCGATCGGCGATTCGTATTGAGCCGTTGGTGCATTTAAAAAGCCCACGGTCGGTGACCGTGGGCTTCTTGCGTATGGATGTGGGGTGGGGTCAGTTTTTGACTTCGTACTCGGCGTCGATCACGTCATCGTCTCCGGGCTTGTTGCCATCTGCGGGTTTGGATGCGCCCGCCTTTTCGTAGATCGCTTTGCCAAGCTCCATGGTCTGGGTCTGGAGGTCTGCGAGCGCGGCCTTGAGGGCGTCGCTGCTGTCGCCTTTGACCTTGTCTTCGACGTTGGACAGGGCGGACTCGATCTTGCCACGCACGTCGCTGCCGACCTTGTCGCCGTGCTCTTCGAGCTGCTTACGGGTCTGGTGCACGACGGACTCCGCCTGGTTCTTGAGGTCGATCAGTTCGCGCTTCTTGCGGTCCTCGGCGGCATGGGCGTCGGCGTCCTTTTTCATCTTCTCGATCTCGTCCTTGGACAGGCCCGAGCTGCCTTCGATCTTGATGTCCTGCGACTTGGCGGTGGCTTTGTCGGTGGCTTTGACGGTGAGGATGCCGTTGGCGTCGATGTTGAACTCGACCTCGATCTGCGGCGTTCCACGCGGGGCCGAGGGGATGTCTTGGAGGTTGAACCGGCCGAGCGTGCGGTTGTCGCCGGCGAACTCGCGCTCGCCCTGGAGCACGTGGATGGTCACGGTGTCTTGGTTGTCGGCGGCGGTCGAGAACGTTTCCTTCTTGCTGGTGGGGATCGTCGTGTTCTTCTCGATGAGCTTGGTCATGACACCGCCGAGCGTCTCGATGCCCAGCGACAGTGGCGTGACGTCCAGCAGCAGCACGTCCTTCACATCGCCTTGCAGCACGCCGCCTTGGATCGCGGCACCGACGGCGACGACCTCATCGGGGTTGATCGAGCGGTTGGGCTCCTTGCCGAAGACCTCCTTGGCGATCTGCTGTGCCTTGGGCATGCGCGTCGATCCGCCGACGAGCACGACCTCATCGATGTCGCTGGGCTTGAGGCCCGCGTCGCGCAGACACGTGATGCTCGGCTCGCGCAGGCGGTTGAACAGGTCTTCGGTGAGCTGCTCGAAGCGGGTGCGCGTCAGCGAGATGTTGAGGTGCTTGGGGCCTTCCTGCGTCGCGGTGATGAAGGGCAGGTTGACCGTGGTCTCCTGCTGTTGTGAGAGCTCGCACTTGGCTTTCTCGGCGGCTTCCTTCAGGCGTTGCAGGGCCATGGCATCGTTGCGCAGGTCGATGCCTTCGACCTTCTTGAACTCGTCAGCGAGGAAGTTGATGAGCTTGTCGTCCCAGTCGTCGCCGCCCAGGTGGCCGTCGCCGTTGGTCGCGAGGACCTCGAACACGCCGTCGCCCACGTCGAGGATGGAGATGTCGAACGTGCCGCCGCCCAAGTCGAATACGGCGATCTTCTCGTTGGCCTTCTTGTCCAAGCCGTAGGCGAGCGCAGCGGCGGTGGGCTCGTTGATGATGCGTTCCACCTTGAGGCCCGCGATCTCGCCGGCTTCTTTGGTGGCCTGTCTCTGCGAGTCGTTGAAGTACGCCGGCACGGTGATGACGGCGCGTGTGACGGGCTCGCCGAGGTAGTCTTCGGCGGTCTTCTTGAGGTTGCCCAGCACCATCGCGGAGACTTCCTGCGGCGTGTAGTCCTTGCCCTTGGCGCGGACCTTCACGAGGTCGTCGCCCGAGCCGAGAACTTCGTAGGGGACCATGCGCTGCTCATCCTGCACTTCGTGGGAGCGCCTTCCCATGAAGCGTTTGATGGAGTAGACGGTGCCCTTGGGGTTGGTCACCTGCTGCTGTCGGGCGGGCTGGCCGACGAGCCGATCGCCCTTGTCGGTGAAGGCGACGATGGAGGGTGTGGTGCGGTTGCCCGAGGCGTTGATGAGGACCTTGGGCTGGCCTGCTTCCATGATGGCCACGACGGAGTTGGTGGTTCCCAGGTCGATGCCGATGATCTTGGACATGTGTGATGGCTCCTTGGCCGGTGCCCCGCAGGAGCGCGGGGACACCCAGCGTCATATGAATTGAACAAAGCCGGTGCCAGCGTTGGGGAGCTGAAAAACCGTGTTTTTAGGGCTTATCGGGTGTTTTGGGCTGCCAGCTGTGTCGATTCGCGGTGTCCGTCTGCCAGCTTGACAGGGTGTGCAAAACCCCGAGATTTACGGGCAATTTGACACGCCCCCACAAAAAATACAGGATTTACAGGCATAAACGCGATCTACCGTTCACAAGCCCGCTTGGACGGGGCTCCGAAACCCCACCCTGACTGTCACGGAGGAACGTTTCAACCTTTTTCCCGTCCTGCAGCGCTAAGGAGAGCACCATGGCTAAGAAGTCCCCCACCACGTCCGCCGCCGACAAGCCCATGACCAAGGGTGAGGTCTACCGCACACTCGCCGAGACCACCGGCTTTGCGCGCAAAGACGTCGTGACCCTCTGCGACGCACTCACGGACCTCATGACCAAACAACTCAAGAAGCAAGGCACGTTCAACCTGCTGGGCCTGGCCAAGATGGCGCTGATCAAGAAGGCCGCCGTCAAGGGTGGCAAGCTCGTCCGCAACCCCTTCAACGGCGAGATGGTCCCCCAGAAGCCCAAGCCCGCCAGCAAGGCCGTCAAGATCCGACCCATGAAGGCCCTCAAGGACATGGTCAACTAAAACATCACGCGGACGGGCCGACCCAGCCGCGCTTCTCTTAAGACAGACATCAAAACAGACGTCGCCTCGGCCTGTTGTCGAGCGACTGCCATGTCAGCATTGGAGCCCCCGCGTCGATTGGCGCGGGGGTTCTTTTGTGGTTGCACCGCCGACGTATCATGCACGCATGATGCGTGCCTCGATGTGTGCCGCGATATGTGCAGTCTTGGGCGTGGTGTTCACGATCGGCTGCGCGAGCAAGCCCGAGCCGTTGCCAACGCTCGCTGATGTGCGTGCCTCGGGGCAGACGCTGGAACGCTACGAGCCGCCGCCGCTCTCCACCGCGCCGCGTGCCGAGGCGCAGCTTCAGATCATCGGCTACCCGATCGACGCAGACCTCTCGGACGCGTGGTCGCTCGTGGACACCGACGAGTTCCCCGCCATGACGCGCGGCGTCTGGCTGGCCAACGGCATCCAGCTGGGCGTCATCCACCGCGTCAAGCTCGCCGAGATGCTCTCCAAGCTGCCCGACTCGGTCAGCCAGTCACGCACCCGGCTCATCGGCTACGACGTGCCCACGCCCGTCCGACGCTCGCCGCGGCTGCTCGGCGAGTTCTACGCCGACCTCACCGTCCCGCCCTTTGCAAGGAAACGCGAGGCCTTCACCGGCGGTCGGCTGCAACTGCTCACCCGGCTCATCCCCGAGACCGGCTACGTCATGACCGAGCTGACGCCGCACCACTACCGGCCCAAGCTCACGCTCGAACCACGCACCGCCATGGAAAAGGAACTCGACGGCCGGGTCTTCGACGAGCTCACCGTCCGCGTCGCCATGCCCGCTGACCGCGTGCTGGTGTTGGGATACGCCCTGCCGTCCGACGCGCGGGTGCCGCAGCGCATCGAGCCGGGCCTGCCGGGCGACCCGACCGCACCCCAAGCGCCGGTGGACCCCGCGACGCCACTGACCCCCGGCGGGTCCGCCGCGTTGCAACCGGTGCGTGCGACGCTTGGGCAGACGGTGCCGACGCCCCCGCAGCGCACGGCCCAAAGCGTCGCGCCCTTGCTGCGCGATAAGGCCCAGGAGCCGTTACCACCCGTCGATGAAGCCGCGCTGCCGTTGAACCTGGGCCGTGGTTTATTGACCACGCCGGGCAAGGGCGGCACGGTGCAGCTGCTCATCCTCGTGACGGTGGCTCCGACGGGTGACTGAGACGCTCTGAATGTTGCCGGGCACGTCGAGTGTCGAACGGATACAACGTCAACGATGCAAGTGAGTCTGATCTACGCGCGTTCGGAGAACCGTTGCATCGGCCGGGATGGTGGGTTGCCCTGGCGGTTGCCCGATGAGTTCCAGCACTTCAAGCGCACGACGATGGGCCGACCGATCGTGATGGGCCGCAAGACGTTCGAGGACCATCAGAACGTGCTGCCGGGCCGGACCAACATCGTGCTCAGCCGTAACCCCTTGTTCAAGGGCATCCCGGGTCTGGTCGTGCGTCGGTCGCTGCAAGAGGTGTTGAGCGAGTACGCGGGTGACGCCGGCGAGGTGTTCATCATCGGCGGGGCGGGCCTGTTTGCCGAGGCGTTCCCGCTGTCGCAGCGCGTGTATGAGACGGTGGTGCACGCCGACGTGGAAGGCGACACGTACCTGCCGGCCTTCGACGTGCGAGCGTGGCGCTCCACGGTCCTGATCGAACACGGCAAGGACGACCGCCACGCCCACGCGTGGACCGCGTCGCGGTATGACCGTGGCGATGATTCACGCATCGCGCACTTTTGATCGCACGTCGCTGGTGAGCTTGCTCGCCAGTCGTGGCGCGGAGTTGACATGACACGAGTTGACATCCGCCGTAGATGGTCGAAAGGGCGCGACGTTGTGGACATCAAACCGACGCAGCACGTCGGCGGCGGAGCATGGTCAGCGACATCAGCGTCAGCCCGGCAAGGGCGGCGGTCGGAGTGGGCACGGGTTCGTAGCGGATGTCGGCGATGCTGGCCGAGCCGGAGAGCGTGATGACCGCGCGATCGAACGAGTCGGCCCCGAACTGCGCACTGGTGAGGGGCGCGATGCGGTTGGCGGTGTTGATCCCAAAACGGATCGAGGGGTCAAAGACGCCCGACCCACGCGTCACAAAGGCGTCGTCGCTGAGCGCTGCAACTTGTTCGCCGCGGTTGTAGAGCTGGATGAACGTGTCGCTGATGTCGTCCAGATCCATTTCGTGATCGGCAACGGCGAACGACAGCGCGGTGATGGGCGTCGCGAAGTCCAGGGCGATCGAGCCGGGGTCGGCTCGGGTCTCAAAGAACCTGCCGGGCAGGCCGGCGAGGACCAGCCCGTAGCCCAGGTCATCGGGGTTGGCGATGTTGCCGTGGTTGAAGGGGACGCGGTGGCCTTCGTCGGCGGGTCGTGTGGACTGTGTGTATTGCACGACGCGGACGCGGTCACTTGCGTCTTGATTGGGGCTGGTAGCGGTGAGGGTGACGCCATTGATGGGCGTGGTGACCGTCGAGCCGTTGGGCAGGCCTGAAAAGTCCAGCGTGGTGAGGGCGGCGGAGGGGCTTGTGAGCGTGAGCAGGCCGAGCAGGGCGGAGCGTGTGCGGGGGTTGCGTAGGAAGTGGGACATCGCGGGTCTCCGAGGCGTCGGCGTGTGTGTGTG
>DAIOEG010000108.1:0-7957 GCA_036746415.1 Phycisphaera sp.
CCCGCGAATCATCGGTCCGCGAGGGCGATCAGTCCAACCCAATCCGCCCAACCTACGCCCCCACCAAGCCCCGGTTCGCCATGGCGCAGGATCTTCACCATTGCGCCCGAAGGCGAAACTCACCCCTACCCTGCCACCATGAATCTTGCAGGAAAGCGTGTCCTCGTCACCGGCGGCGCCGGATTCCTCGGTCAGGTCCTCTGCGCCAAACTCCGCGAGCGTGGCGTGACCGATATCACGGTCCCCCGTTCAAGGGAATATGACCTCACCACCGAGGCCGCCTGCCGACGCCTGGGCTTTGACTACGAACTGCTCAAGAGCAGCGATGCGCTGGGCCCGACGCTGTCACACTTCCTCGCGAAGCGCGCGTCGCTGTTGGCGAAGCTGTGATCGTATTTTTTGCCACAGATGGACACAGATTGGGAGCGAAGACATGGACGTCAAGAGCATCAACGAACGCGCGAGTGCAGACCGAAAACTGAGAAGCAGTGACATTGTGTTCGTATCCGCGTTCATCTGCGGCCGCAAGATTAACTTTCTGATCCGTGTCCCTCCGTGTTCATCGGTGGCCAAACAATGACACTCACTCTCGCTCAACTCGCTGGATCGTTTGTCGCGCCGCTGTTGGCGGGCGCAGGTTTGCTCGCGGTGGCTTTGCCGGTGGCGATTCACCTGCTGTCACGCTTACGGCGGAAGCGTCAAGCGTGGGGGGCAATGCGGTTTCTGCGGTTGGCGTATCAGAAGCAGCGGACCAAGGTGCGGCTGGAGCAGTGGCTTTTGCTGCTGACGCGTTGTGCACTCATGCTGTTGATCGGGCTGGCGCTGGCGGGGCCGGTGCTGAGCGGGGCGTGGTCGCAGTGGCGGGGCGGGGGCGGCGGCCGGTTGATCGTTGTGGTCGTCGATGACTCGCTCAGCAGCGGCGCGCGTCTGAGCGAGGAGGCGACGTGGTGGTCGGATGTGTCATCGCGGGCATCGGCGTTGATCGCATCCGCCAATGCAGAGGACCGCATCGCGGTGTGGTCCGCGTCCCGTCCGGCGCGTGAGGTGTGCCCGCCTTCGTCTGCTCAAGTAGCATCGCAAGCGGTCGCGTCGTTGACGCCGTCGCATGGTTCTGCCGACTGGTCGGGGGTGCAGTCGGGGGTGCGAGCGCTGTTGGCGCGTGAGGGCGTTTCGGCCGTGCCCATCGTCGCGGTGGTGAGCCCGTGGGCACGCGGCGACGGGGCACTCATGCAGCCCATCGACAGCGCGGACGCCTGGCCGGCGGGCGTGTCGGCGTGGATCGACGAGCCGGCGGTGGGTCTGGAGAACATGCAGGTCGCGTCGCTCACACCCGCACGCAACGCGGTCATTGCGCAAGGCGTCAACCCTGACGATGCGTTGCTGGGCGTGGACGGCGAGGCGTCGGTGTCGGTCGTCGTGCGAAGGTTTGGCGGTTCAACCGAGCGTGCCAACGCGACGCTGTCGGCCCAGCTCATGAGTGCCGACGATGGCCGGGTGCTGGTGTCGTCCGAGCGTCGCGTGACACTCTCGGCCGGCCAGGTGGAGACGACGGCTCAAGTCGCGCTGCCGCTGGACAACGTGCAAGTCGCGCAGCGAGGCGGGGCGTGGATCGTCGCTCGGCTGAACGACGCGGGCGGCGCACTCGAAGCAGACGACGTGGCGCTGGGTTGGCTTGAACTGCGACCCAAGGTGCGCGTAGGCCTGTGGGACCCCACGGGAGAGGCCGTGCGCAGCGGCGACGGTGGAGGGCTTGCTGCGGAGGCGTTCATGCGCTCGGCCCTGTCGCCCGGCGGGGGCACAAGCGGGGCCGTCGAGGTGCTGGACCTGCGGGCCGTGCAAGCGATGGATGAAGAGCAAGAGGCGCGCGGGCTCGACGCGGTGGTGGTGCTGGGCGCGGATCGTTTGAACGAGGCGATGGTGTTGTCGCTGCGACGCTTCGCATCGCAGGGCGCATGGGTCATCGCTGTGCCCGGCAACGGATTGGACACAAGCGCCGCGGACACTCAATCGCTGACGGGCGCATCGTCGGAGACGGGTTGGATCGAGCGTTGGAGCCGGGCGATGGGGTTGCAGTGGCGAGCGGGTGCGGGTGTGTTGGAGGCATCTGCGAGCGACGATGGTGCTGCGACCGCGACCGGCTCGCAGGGCTGGTCGGTGTCGAGCGAGTCGTTGGTGCCCGCGGAGTTGTCGGGTCTGTCTTCGGATTGGCGTGATCTTGTGGGGCCCGTGCGCGTCAGTCGTCACCACGCGTTGGAGGTGCCGGCAGGCGAGGCGTGGATGCGGCTCAACGGCGGGGGCGTGTTGCTTGCAACCTCAAGGGTCGGGCGCGGTCGGGTGCTGCTGTTCACGGCTTCGCTTGAGACGAGTTGGACGAACCTGCCGGCCAAACCGATGTTCCCCGCGCTGCTGCAGGAGCTTGCACGCGCGGCGGCGTCGGGCGAGCCGTTGCCGATGTGGATGGCTGGCGATGTGCCGACACTTGAGCAACAAGCCGGCACGAGCGCGACGTGGTCGCAGCAGATCGACGCCATGGGTCGGCCGGTGGGTTCAACATCGACAGCACCGCCGACCATCCAAACCATCATTCCGTTGGACGCATCGGGCAACGCGACAACGGGCGGATCGCTGGTGGCAACGCAGCCGGCGCGCGTGGCGGGTGGGTATCAGCGCGAGAACGCCGGCGTGGAAGCGCATCCGCGTGGCGGGCCGATCGTGGTGCGCGTCGAGGCATCCGCAGGAAACACAGCCACGTGGACCCGTGCCGAACTCGCGGAGCAGTGGGACGCGCGGGCGTCAGCGTGGCGGTGGCTGCCCAGCGAGCCGGGCGAGGCGCTGGCGACTGGCGGACAACGGACGCCGCTGGGCCGGACGTTGTTGTGGGCGGTGCTCGCGCTGCTAGCGGTGGAGACGGTGCTTGGCCGGCGGTTCAGCCATGCCGAGTCGTCGGCACCGTCGCTGCGCAAGCGTACGAAGGACTGGCTGCAGCACCTGCGACACCACACGGCTGCGGACGCGTGAGACACGTGTGCTGTGCCAGTCATGGTTTATGATGCGAGCGTGAATCCATTCCCCGGACATCGTGACCTCTATGTGTTGGCGCTGGGCCTGGTGCTGGGCATCGCGCTTGGGCCATCGGTGCTTGGCCGGTTGGCACCCGAGGCGTATGCGTCGCTGTTTGGTGTTGCGGGCGCTCGGGCGCAGCTCGATGAAGCGCGTCAGACCAGCGATGTCCAGCTGCGCGAGTTCGCAACCAAGGGCGCGACGGATGAACAGATCGCGCAGCTGACCGAGCAGCGCGACCTGCAGCTGTTGCAGCTCGAGGGCGCGGTCGTGGGTCAGATGAATAACCGGGCGCTGCAGCTGATGCTGGGGTTGCTGATGGCGCTGGCGGTGACGTTCGTGGCAGAGGCCGCGTGGTCGCCCGTGCCCAAGCGCAACAACGAAGGCGTTGCCGATGAGGACCGTCTGATGGTGTCGGCGTGGACGGGTCGGCTGACGACGGTGCGCTACGCGCTGCTCGCGGGCGTGTTCACGTTGCTCCTCGCTCGGCCGCCGCTGTTTGAGCAGACGCCCTGGGCGTTCACGCTGCTGGTGGTGGCGATCTCCTTTGGCGCAGCGGCCCTGCCCTTGGGCAAGCGTAAGGCCGTCGCCTCCGGTCAGTGAGTCATCGTAAGTCACAACCACGTCGGCGTCGCATCGAGCCAAGCGTGGTGATGAGCATCAGCGCCGCGGCGGTGGCGGGTTCGGGGACGACGCGGACGACGCCTTGTGCGAGTGCTTCGCTACCTGCAAGGGCGTAGTGGAAGGTGAGGTCGTTTCCGTTTCCGTTGTACGTGCCGTCAAGGGTGGTGCCGGTTGCGAGTTGCAGGCCGGTGAGGGAGATGGCGGCCAGTTCGCGTGCGGAGTTGGCAAGTGTGTAGACGTGATCGCTGTCAGAGGTGGCGGCGTCGCCGGTTGCAAGTTGCGACGCACCGGATTGGATGGACCACGCGGAGAGGACAGCGTTGCCCATCAACGTGAGGGTGCCGGTGCTGAGATCGACTTCGAGGACGACGCTTGCGTCGCCCGGCTCCGAGGCGGTTGCGCCGCCGAGGTAGTTGAGTCGCAGCGTGGCGGCGTCGGTGAAATCGACATCGCCGTCGAAGTCGAACGAGCCGTCTTTCCATCCGCGTCCCGTGCCACCGCGTCCCGTGAAGTTGTTGGCGAGGATGGCAGCGTCGATGAGGTTGACTTGACCGTCGGTGTTCGCGTCGCCGTAATTGGATCGGAGCAGATCGAAGAGGAGCACATCGACGTCGGCTGCGGTGACCATGCCATCAACGTTGAGGTCTTCGAGCCAGGTGTCGCCTGTGTTGCCGATGCGGGCGTGGAGCGCGTCGATGTCGTCGCCGTTGGTGCTGCCGGTGGCGTTCATGTCGCCGCGTCGTCGGAGGATGGTGTTGTAGAGGTTGACCACGCTGGGCTGTGTGGTGGGTGTGGTGAAGAGCGGGCGGAGCAGGAGCAGGTCGCGGGTGTCGACAAGGCCGTCGGCGTTGCCGTCGGCTGCAGCGCGGAACTGTGCGTTTCGGCTGTAAAGAATGGTCTCAAAGTTGTTGGGGGCGTTGGCGATGTCGCCGCCCGAGAGCAGGCCGTCGCCGTTGAGGTCGCCGAAGCCGCGTCCGTTGTTGTTGAGCGGGTCGATTCCGGTGATGCGCTGGATGTTGGTGTTGCCGGTGATCTCGCGGGTGACGATGGTGAGGACGTTGTTGCCCTGGCGGACGTCGAAGTAGCCGCGTTGGAAGATGTCGCGGTCGATCTGGCTGGCTTGGCCGTCGCCGGTGTTGACCCATCCGAGGATGGTGGCATCATCGATCGCTGCGCCGACGTTCAGAAACGTGAAGACTTGATCGGCGGTCTGGTCGGTGCTTTTGACTCGAAAGTCGATGTTCTTGCCGTTGCTGCTGAAGGGCACGAGCGCATCCACTTCGGAGATGGCTTTGAGTCGATCAACGTAGAGGACCTGCTTGAAGTCGGTGTAGACGGCCGGCCCGCCATCGCCACCGCTCGCGGTGTTTCGGTGTCGAAACGCGCGGGCGGTGACGAAGTGCATGCCTTCGGTGAGCTGCGATGCGTCAATCAGTTGTTCGTAGAGGCCGTTGCCATCCGCGTTGAAGAAGCCGGGGTCGAAGGTGGTGGTGAAGTTTTCGAAGCCATAGGTGACGCTGTTGGGCGTGCGTGAGTCGACGACGCCGTTGCCGTTGAGGTCGAGGCCTTCGTTGATGCGGACCATGGCGAAGTCGCCGTCGGCATGAACATCGCGGACGTTGCCCAGCCCCGGCACGTTGAAGCTGACCGCGTCGGTGGCGAGGCGCACGGTGAAACTGTTGCCGGTGATGACGTGCAGGTCGGTGAGGCGTGCGCGGGCGTTCTCGATGCGCAGCTGCGCGAGCTGCTCGGGCGTCTCCGCGCCGGTGGGCTGCGCGGGGGTGTCGCCTGCGAGGATCGTGGAAGCGCCGACGATCTCGAGGCCCGTGTCGGATTGCGGCGTCTGCACGGCGTAGACGAGGTAGCCGCGGTCCTGCCCGCCGCCGCGAGCGAAGCGCGCGTTGACGAACGCGTTGCCCGGCGTGCCCTGCACCTGGACGTAACGCGCGAGGTCGTTGTTGCCGTTCTGCGTGTTGAAGTGCTCGGCGTTCCCGGTCTGCTCGACCAGCCACGTGCCGGGGGCGAAGTCCACGGCAATCGTTCGGCTGTCGAATCCCGCATCGCTGCGGTTGCTCAAGAGGACCAGCGCAGACTTGCTGCGCTCGTAGGCATAATTCTCTTTCTCGAGGAAGCGTTCGCGGTAGTCGCCCCGGCCGTATCGGTTGCGCAGGTCAACGAGCTTGGTGATGCGGTCGTCGCCGTTGCCCAGCGCATTGAACCGGCCGTCCTTGGGGAAGTCGCGCAGCGGGTTGGAGTGTTCATCCGCGTTGTAGTGGACGACAGCATTGCCCGGACGCAGGAGTGAATACGCGTAGGCCGTGTGGATGAGGTCGGGCCCGAAGTCGTCGTGGCTTTCGACGAAGACGACGCCGGAGGAGCCGTTGACCAGTCCATCGTCAAAGACATCCAGGCCTTCGTACACGACGTTGCGCCAGTCGTTGCCCAGTCCGTTGCTGGAGAGGTTTTGCTTGACGGGCCAGAACTGCGCGAAGTCCAGCGCGTCGCGGTTGCCTCCGATGGTGTTCGGTTGGTTGGGGTTGATGGTCTTGCGGGTGTACCGGCCAATCAACTCGGCCTTGTCGGTGGTCGCGCCTTCACTAAAGGTGTAAGTGTGGTAGGCGCTGCCGTCGAGCAGCGTGCGGGTGCTGGCGCGGTAGACGGCTTCGTCGTAGAACGCGTAGAGCCAGGGCTCGAAGTGCCGTGCTGCGTCGAGGCGGAAGCCGTCAACGCCGACGTCTTGAATGAGCCAGCGCGCGTTGCGCATGAGCAGGCCCGTTGCGTTTTCGGGGACAGCGTCACCCGCAAGTGGGTTGCTTGTGTTGAACGCGTGGTGGGTGACGTTCTGCCCGGTGAGCGGGTTGAAGTAGGTCGTGCCGGGGAGCTGGCGGTCGGTGTAGAAGCGGGCGTTGCTCGGGTCGGCGATGTTGTAGCGCGTGCCCGCGGGGATGTTGCGTGGGTCGCTGGGGTCGACGGGGGTGCGGATGTATTGGAGGTTGGTTTCGTGTTTGAGGTCGACGAGTCCTGAGAGCCGGAAGTTGAGGTCACCTGTTTCGAATCGTCCGTGGTAATCGCCGTCGGTGCCGGGGATGCGGTTTCCGTTGGCGTCGAGCGTTTGGAGGAGCAAGCCGGGATAGCCGCCCTCGGTGAGGAAGTCGGGCGTGCTGGCATCGCGGAAGCCGCTGTGGTTGAGGACCAGGTCGACGATGGTGCTTCCGCCCATGCGTCGCATGGTGGAGGTCAGTGCGCGCAGGCCGGTCTCGGTGCCATAGAGCGTGGGGCTGTTTGTTTTGCCAAGGTCGAATCGGTCGAACACGTCGTAGCCGACGGAGAGCCCGCCGGTGTCGGCACGTGAGACGGGCGGGACCCATGTCGAGCCGTAGCCAGCCATGAAGAAGTCGGCGAGGCGTTCTTCCTGTGTGCCATAGCTGGAGTCGAACCACTGCAGGATCGCGGGGGCTGACACGTCTTGTGCGGATGCGCTGACTGCGAGGACGCCTGTTGCAAGGCACCACACGGCAGATTGATTGCGCATGAAAGCAATGCTCACCATCACACACTCCTGTTGGACGTTGTCACCGGATGAAAGCAACGCGGAGACGTCGATCGGGGAAAAGGCAGACCGTCCTCTCGGACGGCCCGCCCATAGGGGGGTCGCTCGGTTATGCGTTTGCGTGACGACGACGCTTGATCATCGCCGCGCCAAACAGCCCCAGCGCCGCTGCGCTGCCGGGCTCGGGGACGATGGACAAGCCGTTGAAGAACACGTCCTCGCCGCCGTTGGCGTTGAAGATGCGCAACGTCTCGATGCCACTGCCAGCGGTGCTCGCGAGCGAGCCGGTGATCGTGGTGGTCGATCCGCCGACGGGCGTGATGGTGAAGCTGTAGGTATCAACGGCGGTGAGCTTGACGGTCAGGTTGAGCCCGCCGGCGGTGAAGCCGACGCCGGTGTTGACCGCGCCGGAGCTGTCGACCAGCGTGTAGTTGGATTGCCCGCCAACGAAGAAGAACTCGAGGCGGTTGTTACCCGAGCTGTTGCGCAGACCGAAGCCAACGGTGCCGCCGTTGTTGATGCTTTGGTTGTCCATGGCGATGGAAAACGTTTGTCCGACGGAGAGTGCGCCGTCGAACGGCCGGAGCGCCTGTCCGACGCCGCCGCCGTTGCCGAACACTCCGAAGGCCTCGTTGGAAGTGCCCGTTCCGATGTTGACTGCGCCGTTGGACGCGGAGATGAACCCGCCGCCGAAGCCCGATCCTGATTGATTGTTAATCGTGC
>DAIOEG010000109.1:0-7868 GCA_036746415.1 Phycisphaera sp.
GGGATGCCCGCCGATTTTGGCGGGTGGGAAGGGGTGGGGTGGGGCAACCGCGCAAAACGTGGTTGAAACAAAACGAGGTTCCGGGGTGACCCCACCCCACCCCGCGAAGCGCGGGGCACCCGTCTCAAGGTGAGGGGGCTGTGACACGCATTCCAGTCTCAATAACGGGGCAACTGATCACGCTCCTGCAATGCAACCCGCGCAAGAGCACCGCGCCGAATCACGTCCCGGTGTAGCTGGCGAGTTCACTCGCCAGTCCATGGAGCAACCTTGCCTCGCTGCGATGCTGACCCCGGTAAGAATCCACGCCATGCTTCAGCCCGGCGTGGGGTAGAGTCGCGTGGGCCGGGTGGCATGCAGCGAGTCACTGCCGTGCAGCGGCATGGGCTCGAAGAGTTGCGCGGTGCGTGCCTCGGCCAGCAATCGCACAGCACCCATCTGGGTCAACGTGTCGGCCGCGTGGGCGACGAGTCGGCGGAGCTCGGGGGTCTTGCACGTCTGGTCGAAGTCGATGCACTGCCGACCGTCGGCGGAGAGCACCCGGGCACGCAGGCGGAACCAGTGAGAGTCGGCGTTGCGCTTGGCGCGCGTCTCTGCGGGGTTCACAGGGTTGGCAAGCACGCAGATCGGCGAGTGGCAGTCAGCCCCGAGGTGACGCACGAGCTCGCGCTCGGCGTGAACGGCCGTCGAGCTGTTCCCGTCGTTCAACGGCAGACACCGCTGCAGCGTCACCGCGTCCGCACTGCGACAGACAACGCCCAACGCCCCCTGACACGCCGCAGGCAACATCTCATCAAACGAAATCGCAAGCCAGCGCGGCTGGTTCAGCTTCAACCGCTGCAGACCGGCGGCGGCAAGGATCGTCCCGTCAAACCGCGCGGGGGAAGGCGAAACGGAGTGGCCGTTGAGGTGAGAGGCGTCGGCGGCTTGCACGGCTGGGTCCAGCACACGTCGCAGACGCGTCTCGACGTTGCCACGCAGCAGCACGACACGCACGCCCGGCTGGGCCCGGCGAAGCTGCGCCGCACGACGCGGGCTCGAGGTGCCCACGATCGCCCCGACGTGCAGCTCCGACAACGAACCAGGACACGATGCGCTCACCAGCACATCCCGCACGCTGCCACGCGGTGGGATCGACGCGAGCGTCAGACCCGCAGGCAGGTCGCTGGGCACGTCCTTCAACGAATGCACCGCCAGGTCGGCCCGCTCCGACAGCACCACTTCATCGACGCTGCGCGTGAACAGACCCTTGCCACCCACCGCAGACAACGGCCGATCCAGCACCCGATCGCCCTCGCTGGTGACCCAGTGCAACTCAACGGCCACATCGGGGTGCAGCGTCCGCAGCGCCGATGCGACGGCCTCCGCCTGCCAACGCGCTAGCGCACTCCCGCGCGACGCGATCACGATGGGTCGCTTGCTCCTTCTCACCGCTGAAAAACCCCGCTGACTCGATGCATTCAACAACGCTCACACACACGCACACAACGCACGAACAATCAAAACACTGGCCCCACGCGCACAGGTCCACTATAACCACAATCGCCAACACCTCATCGCATGCGCCCAGAAAACCCTGAGCCAGCAGCACAACACACCATGACCCACGTTCCACACCAAGACAACGCGGACCAATCAACGCCACGCCGACACTGGCCCTGGGCCTGGCCGCTCCACTGGCAGATCCTGATGGGCCTGATCGTCGGAGCCATCCTCGGCGGCATCTCCGCACAACTCGCCCTGAATGCCGCAGCCCTCGCGGGAAACCCCACACAGGCCGCCACGCTTGTGACGCAACGCTACGAATTCACCCTCTATGACCTCGTGGGCGACCTGTTCCTCAACGGGCTCAAGCTCATCATCGTCCCCATCGTCATGAGCTCGATCATCCTCGCCGTCGTCTCCATCGCACAGCGTGACGGCTTCGGCCGGCTGGGACTCAAGACGCTCGCCTACTACATCTGCACGTCCTTCATCGCCATCATGATCGGACTCGTGCTGGTCAACCTCGTGAAGCCAGGCCTCGACAGCACGGGACAGGGCATCCTCGTCGGGCAGGACATCAGCGCCTTTGCCAGCGAAGAGGCCGCGGTCCAAAGCAAGGTCGGCGACAAAGACGCCGGCAGCTTCCTCAACGTCTTCCGGGAAATGGTCCCACCCAACCTGGTCAACGCAGCCGCAGAGGGGCAGCTGCTCGGCCTCATCGTCGTGTCCATGCTCGTGGGATTCTTCATGGCTCACCTGATCAAACGACACCGCGACGCGGTCGAACCAGTGATTGAAGCGGTCTACGAGATCACGCTGAAGGTCACCGACCTCGTGCTGCGCATCGCGCCGCTGGGCGTCGCGGGCCTCATCGCGGCCGTGGTGGCCGAGCAATACGCACGGCTTGCGCCCGAGGCGCGTTTTGGCGATTTTCTGGCGGGGATCCTGAAGTTTGCGGTGATCACGCTCGTGGGCCTGACGCTGCACCTGCTCGTCACCATGCCGGCGATCCTCGCGCTGATCGCGCGTGTCAACCCCCTGCGCCACTACCGAGCGATGACGCCCGCGCTGCTCACGGCGTTCTCCACCGCGTCCAGCTCGGCCACACTGCCGGTCACCCTCGACTGCGTCGAACGCAGGGCCGGCGTGAGCAACCAAACCGCCGGCTTCGTCCTGCCGCTGGGCGCGACGGTCAACATGGACGGCACGGCCCTCTACGAGTGCGTCGCCGCCATGTTCATCTGCCAGTGCTTCGGCATCGAGCTCTCGTTCGCGCAACAGGCCTTCGTCGTCATCGCCGCGCTGCTCACCAGCATCGGCGTCGCAGGCGTACCGTCCGCGTCGCTGGTTGCCATCGCCGTCATCCTTCAATCCGTGCAGGCACAACTCGCCGGCCAGGGCATCGAGGTCGCGCTCGTCTCGGGCATGGCCCTGCTCTTCGTCTTCGACCGCCCGCTCGACATGTGCCGCACCGCTGTCAATATCTTCAGCGACAGCGTCGGAGCCGTCACCATCGCCAGCACCGAAGGCGAAACCGTCCTGCAACACAACCCCGCGTAACCCATCACCCATTAAACTCTGCACATGCCAAGACTCATCCAACACGACCAAACAGGCCCACTCGAAATCACGCCTCAGGACGCGTCCGTCTGGGTCTGCATGTGCGGCCTCTCACGCACCCTGCCCTTCTGCGACGGCTCACACAAGAAATGCGACAAGATGGAGCCCGACCCATCCAAAACCTACATCTATGACGCCGACCGCAAACGCATCATCGAAGAACGCGCCTGAACACCGAGACGAACGCCACACCCCCCACGCCGACGCTGAGCCGCCGCGGCGAAGCGTCTGGCTGCCCCTCCCTCACTCCCTCTCCACCCGCGCATCCAGCGGCGCAAGAATCGCCTCCGCCCCCTTGCCGTCCATCGGCCGCAGCAGCGCCGCAGCAGCCGTGGCCCGTTCGATTGCAACACCGCTGTCAGCATCCGCGTCCGTGTTGCTCACCGCATCGAGCAGCCGATCGACCGCAGCGCGACGCGTCTCAACGCCCAGCCGTGATGACACCTCTGCAGCGGCGCTCTCGATCAGTTCACCGCGCTGCTTGGCTGGCGTGGGCAGGGTGAGCGGGTCCACCGCAAGGCCGATGGAAGGATCCGGATCAAGCGTCGTCGCGTCTTCTGCATCTGCCTGCGCAGCAAACGCCTGCCAATCCGCATCGTTCGTGCGGTACACACCGGTCAGCGAGCCGACCAAGCGGTGCAGCTCAACGGTGTACGGCCGGGTGAGCGTCCTGCGCACCGTGATGTACGCCGGTGCACAGTCCAGCGCGTGCTGCGCAGACCGCAACGCGCCCTCGGCGTGTCGCACCCGCCGCTGCAGATCGTGCAACTTGGACCGCAGCGACGCGACCAACCCCAGGTCCCCCGCCGCCTCGGCCCGGCTCAGCTCGGCGCACAGCCGGCGCTCCTGACTCGACAACGCGCTCAGCTCATGCGCCTCGGACGACACGCGGTGTGCAAGCACTGAAAGCTCGGGGTTCGGCCGATCTTCCAGCACGTCGTAGTGGTGCGTCCGCGTCTGACGTGAGACCTGTTGCGCATCGATGAGGACGGACTCCACCCGCAGCGTGACAACCGTGTGCATCGGCGACATCGCAGTCGAGCCGTTGACTGAATCATTGGCCGATGCAACGGCAACAAGCGACGAGCCACTCAGCCCATCTCGGATGCGCTCAGTGAGCGCCACGCTGTCGTGGCCGTTGGTTCCCGTGCTCTGCGACTGGACTTCGATCGTGGGCTGGTGCTCGGCGGCCAGCAGGCCCGCGCTGCGCTCGATGCGTTCCAGGGCGGCGGGGTCTTGCTTGACATGGGACAGCGCGGCGCGAGCATGCAGCCATGCGAGGCCGGGCCGTTGTTGTGCATATGCATCGTCGGCTCGTCGTAGTGCAACGTCCGCCAGGCCACGCCGGGTGCGTACGTCACGCGGTCGATATTGCTGGATTTCCTTGAAGAAACCAACGGCCGAGGATAGGTCGCCCGCTTGCAGCGCCGATTGACCACGGTCATGCAGATCGGTCGCCGCCCGGCCGTTGAGCGCGTGTCGAGCGGCGCGGGTGGGCAGGTGTAACGGCGCATCACGGACCGCTTCGCCCAGCAGCAACGCGGCGCGCTGCCAGTCCCCTTGCTCAGCCGCAGACCGGGCCTGCGCAGCCGCTGCGGGGGCTGGGACGCCCGGCTCAAGCGACGCGAGGGCGTCGAGCGCCTCGGCGTGGTCGCTCTGCTGCTTCAACACCTGCTTGAGCAGCAGCGCTGCGCCGTCGAGGCCACCCTCGTTGGCCTGCTCGATCGCGGTGTCGAAGAGCTGGCGGATGTACCGCTCACGGTTCTCGGCCAACGCACGCTGCGCAAGCTCGTGCCGCGGGTCGGCGGCAACGGCCTTGCTCGAGTGATCGACGGCCTGCGCCCAACGCTCTTGACCTTCGGCCCGCTGCGCGAGCAGCAACTCGCTGTCACGCGTCGCAAGCCGGAGCGTCTCCTGCACGGCGGGCTCATCCACCGCAGACGCATCGATCGCGCGGGCCTGTTCGAGGTGGTAGCGCGCCTTGGGCGCATCGCCTTGCTCCCATGCGGACAAGCCCGCGTCCACGTGCCGCTGGGCCTCGCAGCCGGGGACCAGCACACACAGCGCAGCGAGCAGCGCGACAACCCACAACCACGTGACCGTGATGTACTGACGTTTTGTCGATTGATCGATGAACATCGGGGCCTCCCAACGTCGTGGAGCAATCGACGGATGCACGCACACAGGCACGGCGATGCCATGCCCGATGCACAATAAAACCCTTGAAAATAGAGCGTTTACGGTGACACGGCGGGGTTGGGATCCCCCTCTGGCAAGCGTGCATTGTGGCGCATCGTGAGGATTGGAAGCAGCATCGCAAGCGAGGCGGCGAGGCAGGCCCCGACGCCCACGGCCGAGAGGACGCCCAGCGACTCGATGGCCGGGCTTGACGTGAACGCGAGCGAGCCGAACGCGAGCAGCGTGGTGAGCGTCGTCATCACGATCGCGTGTGCGCTCGTGGCCCAGAGCTTGGCGACGTTCTCGCCGCGCCTGAGCCGTTGCGACACGGCCACGAGGAAGATGCCGTCATCCACTCCAAGCCCCAGCGTGAGCGGTAGCGCGATGAGGTTGACCGCGTTGAGCTCGTGATGCGTGGTGGCAAGCAGCGCAGCCAGCGCAAGCAGACCCACGCCGGCGGGCATGCACGCGAGCAGTGCATCGCTCAACGTTCGGAAGTACAGCGCAACGCAGATAAAGATGACGCCCGTCGCGACGGCCAGCGCGCTGAGCAGCGTCTGTGCAATGGTGGTCTGCGTGTCCAGGCCGATGATGGCCAGCCCGGTCAGTGTCGCGGGCAGGCCCGAGAGTGAATCGCGCAGCGCAGCGACGGTGGCGCCACGGTCTTCGAGTTCTTCCCAGGGGATCGCGGGTCGGAGGATCACGAGTGCTTCGGTCGGGCCGAGGATGGTTGCGTTGGCGTCTGGCAGCAGCGCGCCACGCGGGAGCAAAGCGCCGGCAGATTCGGGGACGGCTGCAAGCGTGGCCCAGTGGGGTCGCTCGCTGGGGGTCAGCATGGTTTGCAGCGAAGCGCGGAAGCGTGTGAACAACGCTGGATCAAAAGGGCTTTGTGCCACGGCCTCATCGAAGTGCTGAAGGGCGGCGCTGGCGTTCAGCACGTCCCAATCTGGTGCGGGACGGTCGGTGGGCGGGAGCAGGTCGGCTGGGCCGATGACTTCGCCGATCTCGCCGCGCTCTATGGCGAGTTGTCGCAGGCGGTGCTGAACCTCTCTGCATGTTTTGAGCAGCGCGTCGGGGTTGTCGCCCGTGACGTGGACCATCATGACGCCGGGGCTGATGCCCATCCGCTGCGCGACGTGTCGCTGCACGTTGAGCGGCGCATTGGGCACGGGGTGGAGCGACTCGAGGTCGTCGGAGAAAAAGACGGGGCTGCGTGCTTGTGATGCGACCAGAAGCAGCATGGCCACGATGCACACAAGTGAGCAGGCGAGCCAGGGGCGAGGGCGTGTCGCGATGGCTTGGACGAGAGCTTCGGCGCGGAGGCGTGGAGGGGGCGTGGTGTCTTGTGTTGTGCGGTCATGCTTTCGATAGATGAGCACCAAGAGCGCGGGAAAGAGCGTGACGGCGGCGAAGAGCGAGAGCCCTAGACCTAGGACGCCCAGCAGCGCGAACTCACGCAAGCTGCGGACATCCGAGAGCGCAACAGCGGCAAACCCGGCGGCGGAGGTGAAACACGCGGCGGTCATCGAGGGGCCTGCTTCGGCGACGGCGCGGACGACGGCATCACGCGAGGCGATGCCGGCTTGCCGGTGTGCGCGGGTGTGAGCGAGCGTGTGGATGCAGTAGTCGATGCCCAGGCCCGCGAGGACGGCCCCGGTAACGGCGGTGACGGGCGTGAGCTGCCCGCCGACGGCGGCGTAGATACCAAAGGCGGTGATGATGGCGGTGTTGAGCGTCAGCATCGTGACCGGCCAGGCGTGCCAAGACCTATAGACAACCAGGAACAGCGCGCTGAGCAGCGCCAGCGAGCCGATCATGCTGAGGATCATGTCGTTGCGCGTCGAGCGTGCGGTGAAGTCGGCGATGGCATACGCCCCGGTGATGCCGACGCGCAGGTCGCCGGGCTGCGCGTCAGAAACCGCTTGATTTGCAAGGGAAACAAAGCGGTGTGTGAAGGGCAGGTCGTTGGCGGGGCGGGTGCCAGCAACGCGGATGAGCAGGGCCTTGCGGTCGCTGCTGAACATGACAGGGTCGGTGCTCAGCGACTCGGCCTTGCGTGCGGTCTCGGGCGTGAGCAATAGATCACGCAGGCGGAGCGGGTCTTGCGCGAGCAGCTCACGTAGGGCCGGCCCGCCCGCGCCCGGCTGGGTGAGCAGCGCGGCGTTACGGCGCATCTGTGCACGCATCGCCTCGGGCGTGAGTCGATCGGCGAGTTGGGCACGCTGCGCTTCGCTGAGGTACCAGGGCAGGTTGGGCAGCACGACCTGTTGCACGAAGGGTTGCACGTCGCCGCGTCGCGTCCACGACACTTCAACGACTTCATCGTGTCGCTTCATGATGTCGGCGAAACGCTGCGCGAACGCGAGCAGGTCGGCTTGTCGATCCTCGCTGGCTTTGTCGGGCAGCTCGACGAAGAGCGAGAGGTCGTCGATGAGTGAGAAGTGCTCGATGAGTCGGCTGAAGGCGATGGCGGAGGGCGCTTGCTGGCCGAGCATGTCCTGGACGGCGGTGCCCGGCCGGAGCGTGAGGGCCGAGAGCAGCGCGGCGACGAAGACGACCATCGCGATCACGACGGTGCGGATCGG
>DAIOEG010000110.1:0-7864 GCA_036746415.1 Phycisphaera sp.
CTGCCGTACTTCGTGGACGCTAAGTACCCGTTCTTCACCCCCGTGTTCTGGACGGCCCGCTGGGTGGTTTATTTCGCGGTGTTCTCGCTGATCGGGACCTATTACTGGCGTAAGAGTGTCCGTCAGGACGGCAACGGCGACCCCAAGCTGACCAACGCGCGGGAGCGCTGGGCCCCGCTGTCGGTGATCGCGTTTGCTCTGACGCTGACGTTCATGGTGATCGACCTGCTCATGACGCTGGACCCGGTGTGGTTCTCGACCATGTTCGCGGTAATCTTCTTTACCAACGCGTTCACAATCGCGCTGTGCGTGACGATCCTGTCGTACACATTCTTGCAAAAGAAGGGCTTTCTGCCAGCGGTGCGAACGGACCACTACCACGATCTGACCAAGCTCGTGTTTGCGATGGTGTTTTTCTGGGGGTATGTGAGCTACAGCCAGTTCATGCTGATCTGGTACGCGAACCTGCCGGAGACGACGTACTGGTTCTCGATGCGTGGGATGACCACGCACTACGACACGCCGATCGACCGTGCGGACGGGCCGATGGGCGCAGCCCCGACGTTTGGCGGGCCGTGGTCGTGGGTGGCGTTGTTCATGCTGTTTTTCCATTTGTTCATCCCGTTTGCGATTTTGCTGAGCAAGCACGTGAAGCGTCACGCGAAGGCGCGGACGGTGATGGCGGTGTGGATGCTGGTGGTGTGCTACGTCGATTTCTACTGGCTGGTGATGCCCGTGCTGGACAGCCCTGATTTCAACCTGACGCCGATCGAGCCGTTGGCGTGGATCGGGTTGCTGGCGATCGTGCTGGCGGGTGCGCTCCGGGTGTTTGCAAAGGCGTCGATGGCCCCAGTAAACGATCCGCGTGTGAACGAGTCGCTGAAGCTGGACACGAGCGTATGGGCGCCTGTGCACGCGTAAGACATGGATGGTGCGTGGGACCGCGATCGGCTTTTTAACACTGGCCACTGGCCACCGGACACTGGATACTTGTCATGGCTGGAACAACGCGAGAACTCGATTTTGGTGTGATCACCGTGGCGTCGGTGGTGTTTGTGCTGCTCTTGGTGGTGATCGTGGCGGGGTCGGAGGCGTGGTTCCGCTACGAGGTCCGGCTGCGCGAGTCCAAGTTGCTGGCGGAATATGGCGAGAACCGAGACCTGCTGGCGCTCAAAGCCGAGCAGGCCAAGCAGTTGTCGGGTGAGGCCCAGGGGACGCTGGCGATTGATGAAGCAATGAAGGCGGTGGCGGAACGGCATTGAGTGGGTGGTGGGGGGGCCAGACGCTTCGGGCGAGGCGCCTTTAGCGTCGGCGTGGTGGTGGTGGTGGTGGAAGAAGTGGTCTTTCTTTGAGGGGTTGTGCGGATAGGATCGTGTATGCGATCGATCATGACATGGTGTGTTTTGGGGGTCTTGGCGGGCTCGGTTTTTGCGCAGCCAGCCCCGCCTGTGGCTCCGCCGTCGGCGGGAGATCCAAACGCGGACCCGACCATTCAGCCGGCCGCGACGCGTGGCCTGGACATCGAGCAGAAGGTCGGGGGCCAGCTGCCGCTGGACCTGACGTTCGTGGATGAGTCGGGGGCGACGGTGGTGCTCGGCCAATACTTCACGGGTGACAAGCCAGTGATTCTGGTGATGGCGTACTACGAGTGCCCGCTCCTGTGCCCACTGGTGCTGCAGGGCGTTTCGGACGCGGTGCGCGCGTTGGATGGGCTGGTGGTCGGGCAGGACTACGAGATCGTGACGGTGTCGATCGACCCGCGCGAGACTCCCGAGATCGCGTCGGCAAAGAAAGCTGACGTCATGCAACGGCTCGCGATCCCCGGGGCGGAGTCGGGTTGGCACTTTCTCACGGGGGTGTTTCAGCACGTCGACGCGTTGGCCGTCGCGTCCGGGTTTGGTTATCGGTATCTGCCGGCTCAGGGCGAGTACGCCCACGGCGCAGTGCTCATCTTGGCAAGCCCGGACGGGACCATCAGCCGGTACCTCCCGGGGGTGCGGTACGACCCGGCTCAACTCAAGCTGGCGTTATTGGACGCGGGTGAGGGCAAGGTCGGCTCGCTCTTCGACCACCTCGTGCTCTGGTGCTACAAGTTTGACCCCGACAAGGGCAAATACACGCCGGTCGCCATGCGCGTCATGCAACTTGGCGGTGCGGGCACGCTGTTCGCCTTGACAGCGTTGGTCGGCGGGCTGTTCTACTTCGAACGCAGCAAGCGGAACCTGCGACGCCAAGAGGGCCAGGATGTTTGAGGCGTGGATGGTTTGGTGTTGATGGGGCTTATGTTGCAGCGGTTTGTTTGTTGTGTTGAAACGTCACGGGGTCATGGGGGCGGAATGTTGGCCCGGCAGGGGGTGGGCATTGGCCAGAGGGCTGGGGTTGTCGCTATGATCAGCTGTTGTGTTGAAGCTGCGGTTGCCCCGCGCATTCAGCCGAAGACAACAGGGTCTTAGCGCATAGGAAGGACGCCTCGTGAACGAGCCGACGATGCAGATGTTGACGTTGCTGGGGAACGCAGCCGAGGGTGGCGCGACGCTTTGGCTGCCCGAATCGGGCGGCGGCTTCTCCGACAGCGTTGATCCGCTGTTCTACTTTATCTACTACGTCAACGTGGTGTTCTTTGTCTTGGTGGGTGTGCTGATGTTCCTGTTTGCCTGGCGGGGTCGGCAGAAGAAGAGCGAACGGCACATCGTGGCCGAGGGCTCGACGCACAACACGGCTCTTGAGGTCGCGTGGACGCTCCCGCCGCTGCTGCTGGTGCTCGTGATGTTCCTATGGGGGTTCCGTGGGTATATGGATATGTATGTCGTCCCACCGGGCGGGAACGCGTACGTGATCGACGTCGAGGCGTATCAGTGGGGCTGGAACTTCAAGTACCCCAACGGCGGGATGACCGGCGGGTCGAACGTGACGGGCGATGGCGTCGAGCTGCACATCCCCGCGGGCATGCCGATCGAGTTTCGGCTGTCGGCCAAGGACGTGCTGCACAGTTTTTTTGTGCCAGCGATGCGGGTGAAGAAGGACTGTGTGCCCGGCCGGTACAACCGCGTGTGGTTCGAGGCGGACGCGTCGCGTGTCACCCCCGGCAACCCGGTGCGTTACCCGATCCACTGCACCGAGTACTGCGGCCAGTCCCACTCACAGATGAACGCGATCCTGGTGGTCCACCACCGCGACAGCTTCTTCGACGGTGTGGGCATGCCCGACAACCAGCCGGTGATCGAGGCCGTCAACACGTGGAACCGCGAGAACCTGACGCCCGTCGAGCTCGGCAAGCAGCTGCACGCTCAAGGCGCGGGTTGCATCCAGTGCCACTCGCTCGACGGCTCGCGTGGAACGGGGCCGACGTGGAAGAACGCTTGGGGCGCGCAGCACCAGATGGCCGACGGCTCCCAGGTGCTGGTCGATGACGCCTACATTCTGGAGTCGATTTATTACCCGGGCCGGAAGCTCGTGGCGACGTATAACAATCAGATGGCCAGCTACGCCGGCCAGCTCAACTACGGCGACGTGCGGGCCATCATCGAATACATGAAGACGCTGGCCGATGGCTACACCGGCACGCCGCTGGCCAAGTGGCCCGAGGGCTACGACGGCAAAAAGTGGATCGAAGCCGACGGCATGCTGAACGATGAACCCCCGATTCAGTAACAGATCGAACCGTCTCACGGACCGGATTTTTCACGACTCTTTTGAACACGCTTAGGCAACAAGACCATGAGCACCCTCTCCCCCGATTTCACAACCGACCTGTTGGGCAAGCCCATCCAGCGCGAGCCCGGCGGCACGTACCTCAACCAGAGCAAGGGCTTCCTCTCCTGGGCCCTGACGCTGGACCACAAACGCATCGCGCTCATGTACATGGTGGGTGTGCTGTTCGCCTTCGCGGTGGGCGGGTTCTTCGCGATCGCGCTGCGGACCGTGCTGTTGTGGCACAGCGACCCGGCGGAGGGGTACGTGAAGAGTGCCGAGCTGCTCAGGTATTACAACCAGAGCTTCACGCTGCACGGGGCGGTGATGGTGTTCATGTTCATCATCCCCGCGATCCCCGGGGTCATCGGCAACTTCGCGCTGCCCATGATGGTGGGCGCGAAAGACGTCGCGTTCCCACGCTTGAACCTGCTCAGTTTTTACTGTTGGTTGGGTGGCTCGGCTTTGTTCCTCTGGCTCCTGCTGGGCGGCATCCTGGGCACCGCGCTGGGCATCGCGCCCGGTCAGTACTGGTGGCTGCCCGTCGGCCTCGACACGGGGTGGACGTTCTACACGCCGTACTCGACGCAGACCTCCACCGGCGCCACGGTAGCCGTGCTCGGCGCGTTCATCCTCGGCTTCGCGTCGATCCTCACAGGAGTCAACTTCATTGCAACCATCCACATGCTTCGCCCTCAGGGGCAGGGCTGGTTCCAGCTGCCGCTCTTGCTGTGGGCACTTTACTCAACTAGCGTCATCCAGATCCTGGCGACGCCCGTCTTGGCGATCACGTTGCTCTTGCTCGCGGCTGAGCGCGTGGTCGGCGTGGGCATCTTCAACCCGCAACTCGGCGGCGACCCCGTGTTGTTCCAGCACTTCTTCTGGTTCTACTCGCACCCGGCCGTGTACATCATGATCCTCCCGGCGCTGGGCGTCGTCTCGGAGATCATCTCGGTGTTCAGCCGTAAACACATCTTCGGCTACAAGTTCATCGCGTTCTCGTCACTGGCGATCGCCATCTTCGGGTTCGTCGTGTGGGGCCACCACATGTTCACCTCCGGCCAGTCGTGGCTGCTCAACGCCATCTTCTCGCTGCTCACAATGAGCGTGGCGATCCCCTCGGCCGTCAAGGTCTTCAACTGGCTGGCGACGATGTACAACGGCAAGATCCGCCTCGACACGCCCATGCTCTACGCGATGGGCTTTATCTGGCTGTTCACCATCGGCGGACTCACCGGCCTCTTCCTCGCGTCGCTGTCCACCGACATCCACCTCCACGACACCTACTTCGTCGTCGCACACTTCCACTACGTCATGGTCGGCTCCACGCTCTTCGCGTTTCTGGGCGGGCTCTACTTCTGGTGGCCCAAGATGTTCGGCAAGATGTACAACGAACGCACCGGACGCATCGGAGCGGTGCTCGTGTTCCTCGGGTTCAACCTCACGTTCTTCATCCAGTTCATCGCCGGCTCGCAGGGCATGCCGCGGCGCTACGGCGACTACCCAGCCGAGTACCAGATCTTCCACCACATCAGCACCGGCGGGTCGTACCTCCTGACCATCAGCCTGTTCGTCGTCCTGGGCAACTGGATCATGTCGCTCCTGCGTGGCCCCACCGCACCCGCCAACCCCTGGGGCGCCAATACCCTCGAGTGGCAGTCCCTCTCACCCCCGCCCCTCGAAAACTTCCACAAAGACCCCAAAGTCGGCGACCCGTACGACTTCCACGGCTGGGACTACGACGAGAAGATCGACGGCTACGTCATGAAGCCCGATTACGTGCCCGCAAAGCATCACTAAAAATCGGTCGAAAGTCCGATGTCAAAGGTCAAGTGCCCTGCATCGATCGACGTCCTTGTGCTGGTCTTTGGGCCCGTGAATGACCTTTGACTTTTAACCCGCGACCTTTGACACTGTCCCACTTATGAGCGACGTACACGACCAACACGCTGGCCACGAGCACGGCCATGACCACGCCGCACACGACCCCAACCTCGCCCACCACTTCGGCTCCATGGAGCAGCAGTTCGAGTCCGGCAAGCTGGGCATGTGGGTCTTCCTCGCCACCGAGATCCTGATGTTCGGCGGGCTGTTCTGTGCTTACGCCATCTATCGTGGCAACCACCCCGAGATCTTCCTCTATGCACACAAGGCGCTCGACACCAACCTGGGAGCGATCAACACGGGCGTGCTGCTTGCCAGCTCGTTGACGATGGCCTGGGCCGTGCTCGCAATCGCCAAGGGCCAGCGGGGCATCACGCTCATCATGCTCGCGCTGACCTTCTGCGGCGGTATCGGTTTCATGGGCATCAAGACCAAGGAGTACTACGACAAGTGGAACCACGCCCTCATGATCGGGACGTCCAACGCGTTCTATCAAAAGGATGGCGCGTTCCAGAACGTCGAGGACAAGCTGCACGCGGATGAATACATCGTCTACAAACGCACCGGCGTCCACGCCGGCGACGACCACGGCAAGCCACACGCCGACCCCGCTCATGCCGCCGCTCCCGCCGATGTGCACGCCACCGATGCTCACGCCGCCGATGCCCAGCACGCGGCTCCCGCTCCCGCTGCGGTTGCAACCACCGCCCCCGCGTCCGCAGTCTGGCCACCCCGGCCAGCCGACCACTCGACCATCGTGCCCGCTGCCAACGCCGACGCTGGTGTCAGCGCCGCGCTGACGCAGTTCGTCCCCGTCATCGCCGCAGCCGCGATCCCCGCAGAGGCCGCAGCCGTCCACGCGGAACACCACTACACAAGTTTTGAAGAGCTCCACCCCACCGAGCAGCAACGGCTGCACCTGTTTTTCCAAGTCTACTTCGCCATGACCGGGCTCCACGGCTTGCACGTTCTCATCGGCATGGCTCTCATCGCGTGGGTGTTCATCAAGACCCTCGCAGGCGTCTTCTCACCGACCTACTACGCCCCCGTTGAGATCGTCGGCCTCTACTGGCACCTCGTGGACCTCATCTGGATCTTCCTTTTCCCGCTCCTCTACCTCATCCACTAAACAAGCGCCCACAAGGCCCAGAGACACACGCGATGGCGCAACCCGCAATCACCATCAACGACACCCACGCCGACCACGCAGCACACGAGCACCACGGCCCGTCTCTGCTCCTCCTGTTCGGCATCTTCCTGGTGCTCATGCTCCTGACCGTCGCCACCGTCGGCGTCACCCGCTACGACTTCGGCTACGAGATGAACCTCGTCGTCGCACTCGTCATCGCTTTCGTCAAAGCCACGCTCGTGGGCATCTACTTCATGCACCTCCGCTGGGACCCGCCGATCTTCGCGTATGTCCTTGTCGCCTCGCTGCTGTTCGTCACGTTGTTCATCATCTTCTCTCTGCTCGACACCGCCGAGACCATGCCATATGTCGACCAGCGCACGACGATGCAGGCAAGTCAATCGGCCCAGTGACCGCCGTGGGCACGCGTCCCAAGAGACGCGGCGAAAGCTCGGTTCCCTTTGAATTGCAACGCCACGACACCTCTTTTCTAACTTACATCGCGGGTCAGTCGATGACTGATGTGTGCGAAGTGCAGGGTGCTGTCATCTCGTAACCTTCTGCGCCGGGCTCTTGGCCGCGTTGGTCGTCCACGGTCAATCACAACCGCAGTCGCCCGATGTCCCCGCTCGCCTGCTCGTCGAGCTGCCGATCGAACGGCTCACCGGCCCGCAGCGGCTCTCGGCGGCGCGGTGGATGGTGGACCGGGCGCTCGATGTCCCCGATGACCCTGGGCAGCAGCACGCCTGGCTCAGGCGAGCGGCGGTGTACTACGACGCGGCACTCACAGACCCAACGCTCCCTCCCGATTCCAATGCGCAGGCCCGCAACGCCCTCGCAGCGATCGACCGCGTGTTGCGACCCCGTGTCGCCCCGCGCGTGATCGAGCCACAGCAACCGCAATCACAACCACCTGCGGCAAGCGCGGTGGACTGGATGGCTCCCGAGCCGATGGACCGGCCACAGTCGTTGGTGGTGACTCCCGTCGCTGCGCACCCGAGCCGTGTCACGCTTCCGCCGTTGCCTTCCGTGCCGACGTCGATGCAGGCGCGATCGACGACCAAAGCGCCAGAGAGCGTGTCCGTCGAGTGGCCGATGCTGCTGATGCAAACATCCTCATCACCGATCTTTCTGTCATCAAATGCCCCGACGTTCCCCGAA
>DAIOEG010000111.1:0-7857 GCA_036746415.1 Phycisphaera sp.
CGACGGCTTGTAGAGCGGGACGATGGTGTCGAGTGGCCGGGTGGCGACGATGACGCCGGCGGCGTGGACGCCGGCGTGCCGTGTGAACCCCTCGAGCCGGCGCGCGGTGTCGTACATCTCGCGCAGCGCGGGGTTCTCTGCACAGAGCGTCTTGAGCTCGGCCTCTTGTTCCCACGCGCTGTCGAGCGTGGTCTTCAGCCCGTCGCCGATGAGCTTGCAGACTTTGTCCACGTCGCCCAGCGAGACGTTCAAGACGCGTCCGACGTCACGGATCGCGGCGCGTGCTTTGAGCGTGCCGAACGTGATGATCTGCGCGACGTGGCCGTACTTGCGTCGCACGTAGTCGATGACCGCCGATCGGCCGTCCTGACACATGTCGATATCGATGTCGGGGTATTCGGAGCGGTCGGGGTCGGTGAACCGCTCGAACAGCAGGCCGTACTCGACGGGGCAGGCGTTGGAGAGCCCAAGCACGTAGCCGACCATGGTGCCCACGCCCGATCCGCGCGCGTTGGCGGGGATGCCGTTCTGCCTGGCGTAGTTGACGAAGTCCCAGACGATGAGGAAGTACGCGCTGATGCACTTGTCGCCCAGCACTTTGAGCTCGCGGTCGAGCCGGGCGCGGATGGCATCGGTGATGCCGTCTCTGCCGTAACGCCAGATCAGCCCCGCCTCGCACAGCTCGCGCAGCGCCTCGTCACACAGCGTCGCCAGCTCTTCGGGCGTCTCCTTGTCATTGATCGCGTCAAAGGGCAGCAGCTCGTACTGGGCACAGAAGTTTTTAAACCACTCGGTGGTGCCTTCGGGCGCTGGACGAGCCGCGACCGTGAGGGAGCGGTCTGGATCATCATCGAGACGTCCGTTGGAAGCCGATGGCGATCGATTGCTGCTTGCATTCTTCGCCACAGCCGAACCGCCGGACGGGACCGCTCCCTGACGGTCGCGGCTCGTTGCGGACGTCTCACGACTCACGCGCCTGACCTTGACCACCGGCGCGTGATTGGCTTTGAAATCGATGTCCACATTGCAGCGGTCGGCGATGCGGACCGTGTTGCGCAGCGCTTCGGGGTGGTCCTTGCCGAAGGCGTCCCACATCTCTTGGGCCGACTTGACGTACAGGTCGCGGGGGTACAAAAGCCGGCTGGTGTCGGTCTTGGTCTTGCCCATCGAGATGCAGCAGAGCGTGTCGTGCGCGTCCCAGTCCTCGGCCGTGAGGAAGTGCGCGTCGTTGTCACACACGAGCGGGATGTCCAGCTCCTGCGCCAGCTGCGCGATGTAGGGGTTGATCTCGTCCTGAAGCTTCTCCTGATGCCGTTGCATCTCCAGATAAAAGCACGGCTCGCCGCGCTCGTTGGGCCCAAACGTCTGCTTGTGCCACTGCGCCTCGGCCAGCGCGGTTTTCCAGTGCGCCGGGTCCTTGCTTCGGTGGAACTGCACGAGGTGGTACGCGATCGATGAGCCCAGGTGCCCGTTGATCGCGATCAGGCCCTTGTTCCACTGCGCCAGCGTGCCTTTGTCCATGCGGGGCTTGAAGTAGAAGCCCTTGAGAAACGCGTCAGACGAGAGCTTGAGCAGATGCGCCCAGCCCACGTTGTCCTCGGCCAGCAGCACCAGGTGGAACCCGCCGTCGCTCACGCCGGTGAACTCTCGATTGGTACGGTCCGACGGCTTGCCGCCCAGGTCGGTCGCGACGTACGCCTCGATGCCGAGGATCGGCTTGAGGTCGTTCTCCTTGGCGAGCTGATAGAACTCGGCCGCGGCGTGCAGGTTGCCGTGGTCCGTGACGGCCACCGCGTGCATGTCGAGCGACTTCACGCGCTTCATCAGCCGGTCAAGCCGGTTGCCACCGTCCAACAGCGAGTACTGCGAGTGCAGGTGCAGGTGGACGAAACGCCGATCGTCGGCGTCGTCGTGGGTCGCGGGGCTTTTGGCAGAGGCAGGTACGGTCGAAGTCAACGGGTCGCCTCCATGCGGGGTCGGAACAGCCGCCGGTATGGTACGCCTGCCGCGGCGCGGGCCCGCGTAGGAACGGGCATGCATCGCGTGTTGTGCAAGGTCTGTCGCATCCGATGCGATTGGGTTACACTTGGATCTTCTATAATTTTGAGTGTGCTGGTTGTTGGTCGGTTTTTCACCCTCTTTTCGGTGGTTTTCGCTTGAACAGAACCGGTGCTGACAGGTTGATGGGGGCGCTGCGAGCGCTCCTGGCGTGCTGGCTGGTGCTGGTGCCGACGGCCGTTTCGGCGCAGGCGCCGGCCGATGATGCCCCCGCCGGGCAGGAGCTGCGCGTCTGGGTCTCCGGCAACGACCGGGGCACCCTCGCGGCCATCGAACGCTTCATGCGGGACAAGCCCGACTGGAAGCTCGTCACCTCGGCCTATCAGGGCGGCCTCGACGCGCGCAAGCTCATGACCGCCATCGCAGGCGGCGACCCGCCCGACCTCATCATGCAGGACCGCTTCACCATCGGCGAGTGGGCCGCACGCGACGCGTTCTACAACCTCGACACACTCATCGCCGAATCCCAGCAAGCACAAGAGTCCGGCGGGCCCGACGGCATCGACCCCCAAGAGTTCTACAGCGCCTGCTGGAACGAGACGGTCTACAACGGCAGCGTCTACGGCATCCCCTACACCACCGACACCCGAGCACTCTTCTACCTCGAAGACGCCCTCATCGACGCGGGCCTCGTCGATGCCAACGGCAACGCGCAGCCGCCGCGCGACTGGGACGAGCTGCAACTTTATACAAATCGCTTGACAACACGCGATGCCAGCAACCGGATCACTCGGCTGGGTTTCGCCGCCAACTTCGGCAACTCGTATCTGTACCTCTACGGCTGGCTCAACGGCGGGTCGTTCATGAGCGACGACGGCAAGACCGTCACCATGAACGCCCCGCAAAACGTCGAGGCCCTGCGCTACATGCAACGCCTGTACGCCGACGTCGGCGGGATCGAACGCACGGATGCCTTCTTCAGCGCCTCGACCGGCGTTGAGTTCGACCCCTTCGCCACGGGCAAGCTGGCGATGAAGATCGACGGCGACTGGCAGCTGCGCAACCTGGCCGAGTACCACCCCAACGCGCGGTTCCGCGTTGCGATGCCGCCCGCGCCCAAGGGCATGCCCTCACAGACCTGGGCCGGCGGTTTTGCATACGTCGTGCCCGCGACCGCGCGCCACCCGCGGATGGGCTTCGACCTCGCGCGGTTTCTCGTGAGTGATGAGGGCATGGACACGCTGCACGAGGTCAACGCGCGGTACGCATCGAGCCGGGGCCGGGCGTTTATCCCACGCCTGACCGCGCTGCCCGCCGTCAACAAGCGCGTGCTCGAGCGGTATGTGCTCAAAGACCCCAACGTGCCGCAGCGTGTGAAGGAGGCGGTCCCCGTGTTCCATGCGCTGATGGAAGAGGCGCGGTTCCGCCCGGTGACGCCCGTTGGCCAACTGTTGTGGGACGAGCACAACCGCGCGTTTGAGCAGGCCACGCGTGGCAACGTCGATGCGCAGGTCGCGCTTGACCGAGCGACGCAAACTGTCCAGCAGCAGCTCGACCTCGTGCTCCGCGAGGAAGGCGGGACACGCGTGCAGTGGGGCCCGCTCGCTGCAATATCGGCACTCGTGCTTGCGGTGATCGCGATCGTTGGTTGGTTCATCGCGCATCGGCGGGGCGTGTTCAAGCGTTACGCGAAGGAGGAGATGACGGCGGCGGCGGTGTACGTCTCGCCTTGGGTCATTGGCTTTGCGGTGTTCACGGCTGGCCCGGTGCTCGTGTCGCTGGTGTACGCGTTCTGCCGGTACAGCGTGCTGGGGCCAGCCGAGTGGGTCGGCCTCGCAAACTTCAGACGGTTGTTCGTGGACGACCCGATGTTCTGGATGTCGCTGGCGCACACGGGGTACATGCTGCTGGGCGTGCCGATGGGCATGGCTGTTGGGCTTGGCATCGCGATGCTGCTCAACAGCGAGGTGCGTGGCATGAAGGTGTACCGCACGATCTTTTACCTGCCCGCGATCGTGCCACTGGTCGCCAGCTCGATCCTTTGGATCTGGGTCCTGAACCCCGAGAACGGCCTCGTGAACTCGGCATTGCGCATGGTCGGCGTCACCGACCCGCCGCTCTGGCTCAACTCGCCCTCGTGGTTCCTGGGCAGCAAGGCCGCGATCCTGTTCATGGGCCTCTGGGGCGCGGGCGGGAGCATGATCATCTGGCTCGCGGGGCTCAAGGGCATCCCCGAGCACCTGTACGAGGCCGCGAAGATCGACGGGGCCGGCCCGTTCATGCGCTTCCGCGCGGTGACGCTCCCGATGCTCACGCCCTACATCTTCTTCAACCTCATCATGGGCGTCATCGGCACGATGCAGATCTTCACGCAGGCCTTCATCATGACCCAGGGCGGCCCGGCCGACTCAACCATGTTCTACGCGTATTACCTCTTCAACCGCGCGTTCCGCTACTTCGAGATGGGCTACGCATCCGCCCTCGCGTGGGTGCTGCTCATCATCATCCTCGGCCTGACAGCGCTGCAGATGTGGTCGAGCAAGAAGTGGGTGCATTACGAGACGTCATGATTTTTAGCCACGGTTTTTTAGCCACAGATGGACGCGGATGGACACGGTTGAGAGAAGAGAGTTGGCCTCGGAAAGCACGGAAGGCACGGAAGAAGAAACATGCGTTTGTGTTGGAACTGGTCATCTTGTCATCCGTTGTCGTGGTCTTTTGAAGCACTGCGTCAGATCACGTCTGCCGTCAACACCGCTCGATCCAACGCGTCCCGCACAGACCGGCGAGTGAACTCGCCGGCTAGAGGGGGACTGTTTCGCTGCTCTTTTCCTCTCCTTCCGTGTGTTCCGTGGCCCACTGCCTCCTCTGATCTGCGTCCATCTGTGTCCATCTGTGGCGAACTTGCATGACACGTTTGATCCTGACCATCGCGGTGTTTGTGGAGTTGCTCGTGCTCATCGGGCTAGGCGCGGTTCTTGTGGGTGGCGGGTTGCCGGGGTCGCTTGGGGTGTTGGTGTGGTCGGTGGGTGTGTTGCTTGCGTTGTCGGCGGGGGTTGCGATTGGGTTGCCGGGCAAGTGGGTGGAGCGTGTGTCGTTGCACGGGGCGCTCATCGCGGGGTCGGTGTTGTTTGCGTTGCCGTTTGTGTGGCTGGTGGGGACGAGTTTTAAGTATCCGCAGGAGACGTTCGTGTATCCGCCGCGCTGGCTTCCCGAGGCGCCTTCGTCGGTGAGCCGGTCGCCTTATGTGGCGATGCCCGACACGGCGTTTGCGGGTGATGCGGCGCAGGGGGACGCGGTGTGGGCGTTGGCGAAACCGATGATCCCGGCCGAGGAGCTTGCGCTGGTGGACGAGATCGAAGCGCGGGCCGCGATGCTAGCCGCGATGCGCGTGACGGAGGCCCCGCGCGTCAACGCGGACGGCGTGAAGGAGGCGTGGGGCCGGGTGTTCCGGGCGGTGATGCTGGGGGCTGTGACGCTGACGGACACGCTGGGGCGGACGTTCAAGCTGGATGATCTTCAATGGCAAGCGGAAGGCGCGGAGCTTGTGACGATGCCCGGCGGGAACGTGCTGGTGCGTTACGACATGGAAGCGAACGGTGGCCAGTGGTCGATCCGCATGGTGCCCGGGGGATGGGGAACGGACGATGTTGTGGTGGCGGAGCCGGCTGCGTTTGCGGTCTCGATGCGACAGGACCGCACCTGGCACGCGCTGTCTGCCCAAGTCAACGCATCCGCCGGCGCGTCCGCATCCACCACGGATTCATTGTTTTTAGGAGAGTTTCGTTTCCGCGAGTTGACGTTTGCGTTTGCGCCAGATGCGCCGAGCAATCAGCGCGACTTGGGTGTGTTTCCGATGGTGAGAGAGCGTGAGGGTGCGCGATCGACGGAGCGTGGGACGCATGTGATGACGATGCACGTGCATCAGTCCAGCAAGCTCGGCGCAACCTGGGCGAAGTACACGCAGAACTACCGCGAGGCGTGGTGGGCGGATGAGCACTGGCCGAACTATTTGTTCAACAGTGTCTGGCTGGTGGTGCTGAATGTGATCGGGCAGTTGTTCGCGTGTTCGATGGTGGCATATGCGTTTGCGCGGTTGAGCTGGCCGGGGCGTGACGCGTTGTTTGTGGTGCTGCTGTCCACGATGATGTTGCCGGCTGCGGTGACGATGATCCCGGTGTTTCTAATCTTCAAGTCGCTGGGCATGTACAACACGCTGCTTCCCTTGTGGCTACCCGCGTTTTTCGGCACGCCGTTTTTCATTTTTCTGTTGCGTCAGTTCATGATGGGCCTGCCGCGCGAGTTGGAGGAAGCGGCTCGGCTGGACGGGTGTTCGTGGCTGTCGATCTATTGGCGGATCGTTCTGCCTTTGATGAAGCCGGCGCTCGCGGCGGTGGCGATCTTCACGTTCATGGGGACGTGGAACGAGTTCATGGGGCCGCTCATTTATTTAAGCGACGAACGGCTGTACCCGTTGTCGCTTGGGCTGTTCACGTTCCGCGGCGAGAACGAGAGCGAGTTCGGGCTGCTGATGGCTGCGTCAACGCTGATGACCCTGCCGATCGTGGCGCTGTTCTTCTTGTGTCAGCGTTACTTCATCCAGGGCGTGACGTTGACGGGGCTCAAGGGCTGACGCGTCATGCGGCTTTCGCGCGGGGGGTGACGTGCTCGAGGAAGAGTTGTGTGAGGGCAGGGTTGAAAAGCTTGCCCGCCATCGACTCGATGTAGTCGGCGGCCTCGGAGAGCTGCATCGCGGGGCGGTAGGGCCGGTCGGTGCAGAGGGCGTCGAAGACGTCGGCGATCTGCACGATCTGGGACGCGAGGTGGGGCTTGGTGTGCGCGTGGTGCAGGGGGTAGCCCGAGCCGTCGAGGTAGAGGTGGTGCTCGAAGGCGACGATGGGCACGATGTCGGGCAGGTCGGGCGTGGCGAAGAGCATGCGAGCACCGTCGACGGCGTGACGGCGGATGACATCACGCTCCTCGGTGGTGAGCTTGCCGGGCTTGTTCAGGATCTCGGTGGGCGTGAGGCGTTTGCCCACGTCGTGCAACACGGCGGCGAGCGTGAGGTCGCGGACGTGCTGGGGCTTGAACCCAACGACCTCGGCCAGCGCGGCGGCGAGCATCGCGACGTTGACCGTGTGCGTGTACGTGTACTCATCGAAACGCTTCATCTGCGCCAGCGGCAAGAGCGACGATGATGAGCCGGCCATGCCAGCGAGCATGTGCAGCACGGCCTGCGTGGTTTGTAGATCAAGCGTGTTGGCGTTGGCCTCGCCCACGGCCCGCCAGATGGTGTCGAGCTGCTCGGGCTTGACCTGCAGCGGCTCGGCAAGTGTCGCCTGCGCGGATGGCTCGACCGATTGCGATGTGATGGGTTGCGGTGTTGCGACAGCGGTGTCGGAATGCTTATCCGGGATGGCATCCAGCGTGACGCGCACGAGCGTCATGCACGGCGTTCCCGACCAACCCTGCGCAGCGCCCCCGCTGGGGTGCATCCACGCGAGCAGCTGTTGCAGGTCGTGGATGGCGATGCCACTGCGGAACGTCAGGCCATCGACACCGATGCGCGCGAGGCGATCAAAGAGCTTGCTGCACAGGCCGCGCGGGTCGTGGATCGGCCTGCCGTCGCAGAGCAGCCGCGAGCCGTTGCGGACGACGGTGCGCTGCGGCTCGGACGCATTGGATTGCGACAGTGCGAGCGTCAGCGTGCGGTGCGCATGGTCGAGCTGCTGCACGACGCTTGGGTGCGAGGGCTCGTAGAACTCGCCGCCGAAGAGCGCTGCCTGCAGGGATTGGAGCGCTTGCTCGAGTTGGTCGGGTGGGCTGGCTTGCATCGGTGTGGGCTCTAGCGATGACGAT
>DAIOEG010000112.1:0-7848 GCA_036746415.1 Phycisphaera sp.
GGGCAGGGTCATCGCTTCCTTGCTGCTGATGATGCGTTCGCCATCGAACGCTGCGCCCGGGAGCGGCCGGGGCGAGGCGCCGGTGGCGATGAGCACCTTGGGCGCTTGCAGGATGGTCTTGGGTTGCGCGGTGAAGCGAACGGACGCTGGCATGTCCTGGTCGATGGCGGGGCGTTTGGGGTCCAGGGTCGTGTCCACGTCTTTGTGGTCGTAGACCTGGACGGCCGCGTGGGCGCTGCCGCGCGGCGCCTTGGCGATGAAGGCGTGGCCGTCGAAGTGGGTGATCTTGTTCTTCTTGAAGAGGAAGCCCACGCCCTTATTGAGGTTGCCGGCGACGGTGCGTGATCGGCCGATGACCTTGGACCAGTCGACCTCGACGCTGCCGACCTTGAACCCAAAGTCGTCGGCGTCGTGCTTCATCTTGGAATAAAGCTCGGCACCGGCGATGAGCGCCTTGGTCGGGATGCAGCCCCAGTTGAGGCAGACCCCGCCGAGCTTGTCGCGCTCGACACACACGACGCGCAGGCCCAGCTGCGCGGCGCGGATGGAGGCGACGTAGCCGGCGGGCCCGCCGCCGATGACGATGAGGTCGAAGGTCTGTGTGGTGGTGTTGTTGGCCATGGCGAGAGTGTAGGGATTGGGCATGGTGGCGGGCGTCGGGAACGCGCAGCGCTGTCAGGATCGGGTGCGGTGGCCGCTAAACTGGAGCCGCATTTCAATTGGGAGGCGTGCATGTCGAACGTGTTTGAAGCATTCGATGTGGTGACATTGGACGATGTACGAGCGGCGCGCGAGCGCATCCGCAGGGCGGTGGCGAAGACGCCTTGCGTGGAGTCGCAGGCGTTGTCGGAGGCGACGGGGTGTCGGGTGTTTTGCAAGCTGGAGTTCATGCAGCGGACGGGGAGTTTTAAGGAGCGCGGGGCGTGCAACGCTCTGGTGCGGTTGGTGGAAGCGGGCGTAGTGGGGGCCGGGAGTTCGGGTGTGATCGCGGCGAGCGCGGGGAATCATGCGTTGGCGTTGTCGTATCACGGGGGGCGGTTGGGCGTGGGGGTGACGGTGGTGATGCCGACGTTTGCGCCGCTGGCGAAGGTCGGTTTGTGTCGTCATCTGGGCGCGGAGGTGTTGCTGCACGGGTCGAGCTTTGCGGAAGCGCGGGCACGTGCGGACGAGCTGGTGCCCCAGCGCGGGCTGGTGTACGTGCATGGGTATGACGATGCGGACGTGATCGCGGGGCAGGGGACGCTGGGGCTGGAGGTGTTGGAGCAGGTGCCCGAGGGGGTGGACGCGATTGTGATCCCGGTGGGCGGCGCGGGGCTGATCGCGGGGGTGGCGGCGGCGTGCAAGGGCCTGTCGCCAGGCGTTCAGATCATTGGCGTCGAGGCGGAACGGGTGCCGAGCATGAGCGCAGCGATGCGCGCGGGCGTGCCGGTGTCGGTGCCACCGCAGGCGACGCTCGCGGACGGGCTCGCGGTGACGCAGGTGGGCACCCGCGCGTTTGCGACGGCCCGTGGCCTCATCGATGAAGTGGTGACCGTCAGCGAAGCCGACCTCGCGCTTGCGATCCTTCGGATGATCGAGAAGGAACGCGCGGTGGTGGAAGGCGCGGGCGCGGCGGGGCTGGCTGCGCTGTTCGCGGGCAAGTTGGCGGGGCAGCGGGGCAAGACGGTCGTGCTGCCGTTGTGCGGGGGGAACATCGACCCGCTGGTGCTGCGTCGCGTCATCGAGCACGGCATGGCGGCGGACGGCCGGCTGCGACGCTTGACGCTCAGCGTGTCCGATCGGCCGGGCGGCTTGGCAGAGCTTGCGTGCGCGCTGCGTGATGAAGGCGTGAGCGTGCAGCACATCCATCACGACCGCACGTTCGCGGGGCCTGATGCGTTCTTCGTTCATATTGAAGTGGTGTTTGAGACCCGCGATGCAGAGCACGCGGAGGCGGTGACACACGCGCTCGTCGAGCGTGGTTACCGCATCGTGCGTGAGTCGCCGGTGAGTGCCACGGGGCTTGTGTAGCAGGCGGTCCTTTTGGCTTAGAATCCGTCGATGCCAAGCGTCAAGGCCGTTGTCAGCGTGGTGGGCAAGGATCAAAAGGGCGTGGTCGCACGGTTCGCGACGTACCTTGCCGAGCGGGGCGTGAACATCCTGGACCTGGAGCAGCAGGTCACGTCCGGCCGGTTCCTCATGGACATGCTGATCGACCTGGCGGACGTGAACGTCGCGCTCGATGAGCTGATGATCGGGCTGCGCGAGCAGGGCGAGGCGATCGGCATGAGCGTGCGTGTGGCGCTGGCGAACCAGCGACGCGAGAAGAAGATCGCGGTTCTGGTCAGCAAGGAGTCGCACTGCCTCGACGAGGTCTTGTCACGCTGCGCAGCGGGCACGATGCGGGGCAAGGTCGTGTGCGTCCTGGGCAACCATGAAGACCTGCGCGGGACCGCAGAGTCGGCGGGCGCGGTGTTCGAGTGGTTTGCGTCGGTGAACAAGGACGAGCATTTTGGGTGGCTGCTTGAGCGCTTGCGTGCGCATGCGGTGGATGTGGTGGTGCTGGCGCGGTACATGCAGGTGCTCCCGCCAGCGGTGGTGCGGGCGTATCGGGGTCAGATCGTGAATATCCATCCGTCGCTGTTGCCGCATTTTCCCGGGGCGAGGCCGTATCAGCGCGCTTGGGAAGCGGGCATGCGTGTCGCGGGTTGCACGGCTCACTACGTCACCGAGCAGCTCGACGAGGGGCCGATCATTTTGCAGGACGTGTTCCACATCGACGTGGGCCGGGACACGGCAGAGGACGTGAAGCACAAGGGCCAGCGGTTGGAGGGCCGGGTGCTGGCGGACGCGGTGCAGATGCATCTGGATGAGAAGCTGGTGGTGGTGGATGACAAAGTGGTGTTCCGGCCGGGTCTGAGCGCGTTCTTTGAGCACGACGGTGTGTGAGTCGCGTGAGTCGTGCGTATTGTGGCGGTTGTGCCGGCGGTGCGGAGTGGCGTGTGGTGGAAGCGGGGTGTCGGGATTGAGTGGGGTGTGTTGTCGGTCGATGTCGTGTGTACGGTCGTGGCCGCGCTGCGCGGGGCTGCATCGGCGACCGCACCGATTGAGGCCAGGCATTGAGCACGCTGTTTCATGTTGAGGGGTCTGCAGACGCGTCATCGGCTTGTGCTACCGAGCAAGCCGGCCGGGCTGGACGGGTGTCTCGTGCGCCCAAGTCGTGTGTGGACACACTCCACACGCACGGCATTGCGGCGGTGGACCCTTGCGGCGCGTTTGAGGCGTTGCGCTTTACGGGGACGTGGGTCATCGAGTGCGACGCGATCGGGCCGTTACGCAAGGCGGTTTCACTGATCGAAGCGCACGGCGGGTTCCACATCGAGGCCGCGCCGCACCGCGTGGAAGAGTTGGGAGCTTCTGAAGAATCGACACCGACCCAGTCGTCGTGGTGGGCGCGCTGGTTGCCTGCGTTCAAGCGACGGGCGAAGCGTTATCAGCTTGTTGCGCGTAAGACCCGGCTGGCGCGTCCTGACGAGGCGCCGGAGCACTGCACGTTTGATGTGTCGCTCGTTCCGGACCCGCGTGGTGAGCGTGGTTACATCATCCGCAAGCGTGTGCCGAGTGTGGAGCAGACGACCGCGGCGCTTCGGCGGTTTGCGCCGCAGCTGGATCAGGCCGAGTTGGAGCGCCGGGCGGAGCAACTGGTGAGCGATGTGTTTCCGTTGTTGTTGCTGCGCGAAACGGTGTTGCTGGACCGGTTGCAGATGAAGCTGCCGGTGGCTCTGCGTTGCCGGGTGCCCAGGAAGCTCGGTCACATTCAACGCGGGCCGGCCCAGGTGGAACAGATCGACATGACGTGGCTCTCGCCTGCGGAGAGCCCGATGAGCCCGTTGGACTTTGCGATCGATGCAGCGGAGCTGCTTGGCGCGATGCAGCGGACGGTGGGATTGATGCACCTTGACCTGCGAGATGACAACGTGGTGATCACGCCGCAGGGCGTGGGCTTTGTTGACTTTGGCAGCGCGGTGCTGATCGATGAAGACCTGAAGGGTCGGCCGATGCTGCACCGCATCCTGCATCAGATGCTCAGCGCCAATGCGCTGCAGCGGGCGTTGGGTTCGCTGATTCAAGCCGGCGGGGTCACGCACCCGATCCTTCTGCGTGCGCACGCGAAGCCCGAGCCGATCCACGATCTGTTCGCGCTCACGCAACTCACGCGTGCCCCGCACACGTCGCAGGCCCTTGGCCACCTCATCCGAGCCAACGCGCCCGAAGAGCTGACGGCACTCAACGCGCTGGCGGACGAGTTGTTGTCGCCGGCCGACCCGCGCTTGCCGATCACCACGCCGGTGCAACTGATCCAGCAACTACGCGCCATCCGTCGCACGGGCTCGCTCGCGGCCGCGGCATGACCCATCCCCGGCGGCTCGCCGGACTTCACATCGGGCTGCGCTTGTGAACCCTTCGCGGGTACACTCCCTCCCCGATGCCACCGAGCCAAACAAACGCCGATGCCGACCTGCAAAACACCCGTGTGAGCGGTTTTGACCGCCTGCCCACGCCCGCAGAGCTGACGGCTGAGCTGCCGTTGTCGCCCGCTGCGCGTCGGACCGTGTTGCAGGGTCGCCGGAGCATCGAGGCGATCCTGCGATCACAGGACCCGCGGCTGCTGGTGGTCGTTGGGCCGTGCTCGATCCACGACACATCGGCGGCGCTTGAGTATGCGCAGCTGTTGAAGAAGGTGGCGGACAAGGTCGCCGACCGCATGCTGGTGGTGATGCGCGTGTATTTCGAGAAGCCGCGCACCACGGTGGGCTGGAAGGGCCTGTTGAACGACCCGTTTTTGTACAGCGACCGCGACTTTGACATGTCCACGGGGCTGCGCGTCGCGCGGCAGTTGCTCATTGACATCAACGAGCTGGGCCTGCCGACGGGCACGGAGTTCCTCGACCCGTTCACGCCGCAGTACCTCGATGATGCGATCGCCTGGGCCGCGATCGGCGCGCGGACGACCGAGTCGCAGACGCACCGGCAGATGGCCTCGGGCCTGTCGATGCCGGTGGGCTTTAAGAACGCGACGACAGGCGACCTGCAGGTCGCGCTGGACGCGATGCTCGCCGCGATGTCGCCGCACCACTTCCTGGGCATCGACGAACAGGGACGCGGAGCCATCGTCCACACCCAAGGCAATCCCTACGGCCACGTCATCCTGCGCGGCGGCAAGGACCACACCAACTACCACCCCAAAGACATCCAACTCGCCGCGCAAGGCCTGACCAAACACGGGCTCAACCCCGTGCTCATGGTCGACTGCTCGCACGCCAACTCCGGCAAGAAGCCCGAGCGGCAAGAAGCCGTCTGGCAGTCCGTCCTCGAACAACGCAAACAGGCAACCGCCACCCCCAGCCCGCTCATCGGCCTCATGCTCGAGAGCAACCTCATCGACGGCCGGCAGGATGTGCCCGACGCGATGGTGCGCACGCCGTTGTCACAACGCGCCGCGCTGCTCAAGCACGGCCAGAGCATCACCGACGCCTGCATCGACTGGCCCAACACGCACCGCCTCCTGCTCGCCGGCTACGCGGCTCTTGCATAAGCGCTTCAAAAGCAAACGCCCGGGAGGCCAGCGCTCGCCGACCGCCGGTGCAAACGTTCAAGCGCACAACAATACCCGGCCTCATCAGCCCGGCACCCCGGATCACGTCATCAACGTCCGCTGGCTCTTACTTGCTCTTCGCGGCGGCTTTCTTCGCCTTGCGCTCGGCCTTTTCCTTCACCGTCAGCTTGGGCTTGTTGCTCGCAGAGCTGTTCTTGCCGCCTTTGTCCTTGTTCGCCATGAGAGAGTCCTTTCATAAGGGGTCGTCGTGATCGTAACAAACCGATCGGAGCTGACAACGTCTTCGCCGATGCGTGCGCCCCGTGTCCTTGGCGCGGTAGAGTGTGAGGGCTGCGTGAGTGTTGCTGGCCTTGCCCTCGCTGGAGCTTTGCATGTGCGGGATTGTCGGGATCGTGGGAACCTCGGCCGTGGGTCCGAGGGTCTATGACGCTTTGACGGTGCTTCAGCACCGAGGGCAGGACGCGGCGGGCATCGCCACCGATGACCGCGGACGCTTCGCGCTGCGCAAGGACATCGGCCTCGTGCGGGACGTGTTCCGCCAGCACCATATGGAGCAGCTTGAGGGCCACATGGGCCTGGGCCATTGCCGATACCCCACGGCGGGTTGTTCCAGCTCGTCCGAGGCCCAGCCGTTCTACGTGAACTCGCCGTACGGCATCGCGCTGGCGCACAACGGCAACCTCACCAACACCTCCGAACTCGTCGATGACCTCTTCCGCACCGACCTGCGACACATCAACACGACCAGCGACAGCGAGGTGCTGCTCAACGTGTTCGCGTACGAGTTGCAGCGTCGAGTCGCGGTCCACGGCACGTCGCGCTGCGACCCGCAGGACGTGTTCGACTCGGTCAAGGCGGTGCACCAGCGCTGCCGGGGCGCGTACGCGTTTGTGGTGATGATCATCGGGCACGGGATCGTGGCGGTGCGCGACCCGCACGGCATCCGGCCACTCGTGTTCGGCCAGCGCGAAGACCTGCACGGCAAGGAGACCATGTTCGCCAGCGAGTCGGTCGCGCTCGATGCGCTGGATTTTCAACTGGTCCGCGACGTGGCCCCCGGCGAGGCGGTGTACGCCGACGTGCACGGGAGGGTGTTTACCGAGCAGTGTGCCGAGCGGGCGGTGCTGTCGCCGTGCATCTTTGAACACGTGTATCTGGCACGCCCCGACTCGTTCATCGACGGGATCAGCGTGTACAAGGCGCGGCTGCGGATGGGCGAGAAGCTCGCTGAGAAGGTGATGAAGCTCGAGCCCGATCACGACATCGACGTGGTCATGCCGATCCCCGACTCGGGGCGCACGGCGGCGCTGGCGATGGCGAACCGTCTGGGCGTCAAATACCGCGAGGGCTTCATCAAGAACCGCTACATCGGGCGCACCTTCATCATGCCAGGCCAGGCGCTGCGCAAGGCCTCGGTGCGAAAAAAGCTCAACCCCATCGACCTGGAGTTCCGGGGCAAGGTCGTGTTCCTCGTGGACGACTCGATCGTGCGCGGCACGACCTGCGAGCAGATCATCCGCATGGCCCGTGAGTGCGGGGCGAAGAAGGTGTACTACGGCAGCGCGGCCCCACCGGTGCGCTGCCCCAACGTGTACGGCATCGACATGCCGGCGAAGGACGAGCTGATCGCCCATGGCCGATCGGTGGACGAGGTGTGCAAGCTGATCGGCGCGGATTGGCTGGTGTATCAGGACCTTGGCGCGCTGGTCAGCGCGTGTCGTGAGGGCAACAGCGGGATCGAGACGTTCGACTGCTCGGTGTTCGATGGCCGGTATGTGACAGGCGACATTGATGCGGGCTATCTGGAAGAGCTTCAATCGGCCCGCAACGATGCGGCCAAGTCCTTGAAACCCGCGACGGATGAGGTGGTGGTGAAGCGTTGAGGGTGTGATTAAAAGCGCTGTGCTGTGATATCTCCTCATTAGCCGGCGGCCGGCGGCCTCCGGACCGGCGGGGTTTCCCCGTCGGCTTCGCGCAGCAGCATGATGCGAACCGGGTGGTTCATGGCGTGTGCCCTCAACCTCCGGGAGCGAAGCGCTCCCGGTCCGGACGGCACCGCCGTCCGGCTACAAGATGAGAGATTCAGCGCATTGCATTCGCCGCAACCCTCGCGCTTGTGGGAACCTGAAATAAGAAAGCCGACGTCCAATGAACGTCGGCTTGTGTTTATGTGGTGATGTGTGGTGCGTAGATCAGGCAGTGCGGCGTCGCAGGAGAACTAGGCCCGTGAGGGCGAGGGCGGAGAGGGCAAC
>DAIOEG010000113.1:0-4849 GCA_036746415.1 Phycisphaera sp.
GGACTTCCGTCAGGAGTTCAAGCGCGACGTGGTGATCGACATGTACTGCTTCCGCCGACGCGGCCATAACGAAGGCGATGAGCCGTCGTACACGCAGCCGCAGATGTACGAGAAGATCAACGCGCGCAGGCCCGTGCGCGAGTCGTACCTGGCGTCGATGCTCGAGCTGGGCGAGATCACGCGCGAAGACGCCGACCGCATCGCGCAGCGCCGCACCGAGCTGCTCGAGCGCGACCTCGCGACCGCGCGCAGCGAGGAGTTCAAAGCGCCTGCCGACGGGCCCAAGGGCTTGTGGTCCGGCTACACCGGCGGGCTCGAGCGTGATGCCGACGACCCCGATACCGGCGTGCACCGCGACACGCTTGTTGCGCTCATCGAGAAGCAGACGCAGTTCCCCGAGACGTTCCACCTGCACCCCAAGCTGCGCAAGCAGCTGCGGACCAAGGAAGAGATGGCCACCGGCGAGCGCCCGGTCGACTGGGCCGTGGGCGAGTCGCTCGCGTTTGCGACGCTGGCGGTCGAGCGCCACCGGATCCGCCTTTCGGGCCAGGACGTGCAGCGTGGCACGTTCTCGCACCGCCACGCGGTGCTGCACGACGTGAACACCGGCGAGTCGTACACACCCCTGCAACACCTCTCCGCCGAGCAGGCCAGCGTCGAGTTCTACAACTCGCCGCTCAGCGAGGCCGGCGTGCTCGGGTTCGAGTACGGCTATTCGCTGGACTACCCCTGCGGCCTCATCATGTGGGAGGCGCAGTTCGGCGACTTTGTCAACTGTGCCCAGCCCATTATCGACCAGTTCATCAGCTCGGCCGAGGACAAGTGGAACCGTTTGTCGGGCCTGACCATGATGCTGCCGCACGGCTTCGAGGGCCAGGGCCCCGAGCACTCGTCCGCGCGTCTCGAACGCTTCCTCAATCAGTGTGCCGAGGACAACATCATCGTCGCCCAGCCCTCAACGCCCGCGCAGCACTACCACCTGCTTCGACGCCAGGTCGTTCGCAAGTGGCGCAAGCCGCTCGTGATTTTGACACCCAAGTCGCTGCTACGGCACCCGCTCTGCGTCAGTGCGCTGGAGGAGTTCACGCATGGCCGGTTCAAGCGCGTGATTGCCGACCCGCTGATTGAGCCGAGCAAGGTCGAGCGTGTGCTGCTGTGCAGCGGCAAGGTGTATTACGAGTTGTTGGAGCGGCGGGAAAAGCTGCAGCGTGACGATGTTGCGATCGTTCGGCTGGAGCAGTTCTATCCGTTCCCGGTGGATGAGCTGGCGGTGGCGCTCGAGCCGTACGGCGAGGACAAGCCGGTGATCTGGGTGCAGGACGAGCCGAGAAACATGGGCGCGTGGCACTTCCTGAAGGGCGGCTTTGGGTATCGGTTGCTGAACCGCTGGCCGATGTACCGCGTGGCACGACGCCCAAGCGCCAGCCCGGCGACTGGCTCCAAGGCCGCGCACTCGATCGAGCAGGAAGAGATCATCAGCCGATCCTTCAGCGACCGCGTCATGCAACGCATCAGCGAACACCTGCACGCCAACGCCTGACCCGCCTCCGCTATCTTGCTCCAAACTCTCAACCCACCCGTATCAGAACCACACCATGCCCACCCAAGTCATCGTCCCCGCCGTCGGCGAATCCATCACAGAAGTCGAGATCGGCCAGTGGCTCGTCAAAGAAGGCCAGCACGTCAAGAAAGACCAGCCGCTCGTCGAGATCGCCACCGACAAGACCAACCTCGAACTCCCCGCGCCCGCCGACGGCATCGTCACGTCCATCAAAGCCAAGCAAGGCACCCCCGTCCGCGTCGGCGACGTGATCGCCATTTTTGAGGAAGGGGCCAAGGGGTCAGGGGCCGAGGGGACGAGTGCGGAGAAGATGTCGGCAGTTGCTGCAACCGCTGCCGCTGCCGCTGCGCCCGCTGCTGCGTCATCGGCCCCTGCCCCCATCGTGATGCCCGCGGCGCAGAAGCTGCTGGATGAAAACAAGCTCAAGGCCGAGCAGGTCACTGCCACCGGCCCCGGAGGACGCCTGCTCAAGGAAGACGTGCTCCAATACCTCAAAACCAGCAAGCCCGGCAACGCCGACGCTGAGCGCAGCGAAGCGTCTGGCACCAAGCCCGTCACAACCGCCGCTGCACCGGCCGCGGTCCCCACCCTCGTCCCCCAGTCCGGCGAGCGCGAAGAGCAGGTCGTCCCCATGACGCCCCTGCGACGCAAGATCGCCGCCAACCTCGTCGCCGCCCAGCACAACGCGGCCCTGCTCACGACCTTCAACGAGGTCGACATGACCGAAGTGATGGCCCTGCGCGTCCAGCACCAGGACGCGTTCACCAAGCGCCACGGCCTGAAGCTCGGCTTCATGTCCTTCTTCGTCAAAGCCGTCATCGACGCCCTCAAGCAATACCCCGCCGTCAACGCCGAGGTCCGCGACACGTCCATCGTCTACAAGAACTACTACGACATCGGCATCGCCATCGGCGGGGGCAAGGGACTGGTCGTCCCCGTCCTGCGAAACGCCGACCGCCTCTCGTTTGCCGAGGTCGAGAAGAGCATCAGCGACTACGCCGCGCAGGCCAAGGACGGCAAGATCAAGCCGCAGGACCTCATGAACGGCACGTTCACCATCACCAACGGCGGGGTCTACGGCTCCCTCTTGTCCACCCCCATCGTCAACCCGCCGCAGTCGGGCGTCCTTGGGATGCACGGCATCGTGCGCCGCCCGATCGCCGTGGGCACGCCCGACAAGGACGAGCGCATCGAGATCCGCCCGATGATGTACATCGCGCTCACCTACGACCACCGCGTGATCGACGGCCGAGAGGCCGTGTCGTTCCTCAAGCGCGTCAAAGACACGATCGAAGACCCCGCCCGCATGCTGCTGGAGGCGTGAGCGGGGCGGGTTGCGCAATCGATCAATCGATTTTCAACATGTCTTCGGGCGAAGCCTACGCTGCGCAGCTGCGTGGGGTGGATCGACAGCAGCTCTCTCCGTGATACAGACACGTCGTTGTATTTTTTGGGTTTGGGTGGATCAGGTCGGTTCAGCGTCTGACCCCACGCAGCTTTGCAGCGTGGGCTTCGAGAGATATAGATTCAATGGTGCATCGCATCGCTTTGCTTCACGCCCGCAGCGGCAGCAGCGCTTCGGCCAGCGCTGATCGCACGGCGTCGAGGGCTTCGCGTTCTTTGGGGTCGTCGACGCGGTTGACGTGTTCATCCGGGTCGGTGAGCAGGTCGTAGAGGGCGATGCAGGTGGCGGTGTCGGTGCGGTAGATCGCCTTGTGACGGCGGGTCTCGATCATGAGGCGGTCGCCGAACTCGCTGAGCACCCATGCGCCGTGGGGGCCCAGCTCGGTCTCGTCGCGCAGCAATGGCAGCAGCGACCGGCCGGCGAGGGAGTCGGGGGTGTCGGCCCCGGCGAGGTCGGCGACGGTGGGGGCGACATCCACGGTGCTCCACAGGCCATCGGGCACGAGTGTGGGGTGTTGCCGGCCGTGGACGGGCGCGACGAGGACGGGCACGTCGATCGCGGGGCCGAGGAACGAGCGGTGGCCTAGGAGGCCGTGCTCGCCCAGGAGGGTGCCGTGGTCGCTGCTGAGGACGCACCAGGCGCGTTTGGAGTCGGGGCGTTGGCGTGCGGCGTCGAGGAGTTGGCCGACGCCGTGGTCGATGAGGGCGACCCGGCCGAGGTAGTCGGCGCGGATGCGTGCGATGTCGCGGCGGGTGAGTCGTTGGAGGACGGATCGGGGGTAGGCGGGTTCGAGGAGGGTGTCGAGCTGCGTGAAGTCGGCGGGCGTGAAGTCGCCCGTGAGGTCGTCGGGGCTGACCAGCTCGTCGTAGAGCATGGGCGGGGGCAGGTCGTTGCCGGGGCCTGAGAAGGCGACGATGAGGGCCCAGGGGCGGTCGGTGGGCATCTCGCGGACGGCTTGTTTGGCGCGCAGGGCGATGAAGCCGTCGATGTCGTGGTCGGGCTCGAGCAGGAGGCGGTCGGGCTGGACCGCGCCGCGTCGTCGGCGTTGCAGCCGTTGGTGGGTGAGTGCGGGGACGTGGCCTCGGTAGTGGGCTTCCTGAAGGTAAGCGCAGGCGCTGCTGGCGACGGGCTCGGGGGTGTCCAAATCAGCGGTCTCGTGGACGGCGTCGAGCTGGTCGCGGATCGAGCCGACTTGGCCGACGCCGGCGACGTGGTAACCCGCGTCACGGAGCCAGGTGGGGAGGGAGGGGTTGGCGGTGTCGCAGGGGGCCTCAAGGCCCCCGAGCCCCGTGGGGAGCTGACGGGGGTATCGGCCTGTCAGGAGTGAAGCGAGGGCCTGGGTGTCGGCGGGTGAGGCGGCCTTGGCAACGAGGCGCAGGCCACGCGTGGCGAGCTGCTCGAGGTTGGGCGTGACAAGCGGCCAGCGGGCCTCGTCCGACAGGGCGTCGGAGCGGAGCCCGTGGCAGACGACGATGATCAGGTTGCGGTGGTTCATCCCTCGGGCTTGAGGATGCACCGCGGATGGGGGTTGGGCAACTGTTTGTGCGCAAAGAGAAGCCCGGGTTCAGTGAACCCGGGCTTCTGGGGGTGTTGCGATGTGGGGAATGCTTAGTAGCGGTACTGCGCGGCCTTGTAGGGGCCGTCGACGGCGACGCCGATGTAGTCGGCCTGGGTCTTGGACAGCTCGGTAAGCTTCACGCCCAGCTTGGGCAGGTGCAGACGGGCGACCTTCTCGTCGAGCTTCTTGGGCAGGACGTAGACCTTGCCGGCGGCGTACTTCTCACCCGAGAGGGTGGGCTTGTTCGCGGCGTTGAGGGCCAGGTCGATCTGGGCGATCGTCTGGTTGGTGAACGAGGCGGACATCACGAACGAGGGGTGCCCGG
>DAIOEG010000113.1:4859-7845 GCA_036746415.1 Phycisphaera sp.
CAGCCGACCCTCGGCGAGGATCAGGACGCTGTGGCCGTCCTCGAAGGTGTACTCGTCGTACTGGGGCTTGATGTTGGTGCGGGTAACCTTGCCCTGCTTGATGAGCTTGCTGACGCCGCCCATGTCGATCTCGTTGTCGAAGTGGCCGATGTTGCCGACGATGGCCTTGTCCTTCATCTTCATCATGTGGTCGGCGGTGATGATGTTGAAGTTGCCGGTGGTGGTGATGAACAGGTCGGCGTAGCTGAGGGTGTCTTCGAGGGTCGTGACCTGGTAGCCCTCCATCGCGGCCTGCAGGGCGCAGATGGGGTCGATCTCGGTGACGATGACGCGGGCGCCCTGTCCCTTGAGGGACTGGCAGCAGCCCTTGCCGACGTCGCCGTAGCCGCAGACGACCGCGACCTTGCCGGAGATCATGACGTCTGAAGCACGGAAGATGCCGTCGATCAGCGAGTGTCGGCAGCCGTAGAGGTTGTCGAACTTGGACTTGGTGCACGAGTCGTTGACGTTGATGGCGGGGAACAGGAGCTTGTTGTCGCGGGCCATCTCGTAGAGACGCATCACGCCGGTGGTGGTCTCTTCGCTCACGCCGTGGCACGCCTTGGCGACCTTGGTCCAGCGTGTGGGGTTCTCGGCGATGGTGCGGGCGAGGGTCTTGAGGACTTCCTTGAACTCTTCGTTGTCGGTGGTGTCGGGCGAGGGGACGCTGCCGGCGGCTTCGAACTCGAGGCCCTTGTGGATCAGCATGGTCGCGTCACCGCCGTCGTCCACGATCTGGGTCGGGCCGGCGTGGTTGCCGAAGTCGAGCATGCGCTCGGTGCACCACCAATAGTCGGCAAGGGACTCGCCCTTCCACGCGAACACGGGGACGCCCTTGGGGTTGTCCAGCGTGCCCGAGGGGCCGACGACGATGGCGGCGGCCGCGTGGTCCTGCGTGCTGAAGATGTTGCAGGAGCACCAGCGGACGTCGGCACCCAGATCGACGAGGGTCTCGATGAGCACGGCGGTCTGGATGGTCATGTGCAGCGAGCCGGCGATGCGCTGGCCCTTGAGCGGGAACTTGCCCTTGTACTCTTCGCGCAGGGCCATCAGGCCGGGCATCTCGTGCTCGGCAAGCTGGATCTCTTTACGGCCAAACGCCACGGTGGCGGCGGAGAGGTCAGCGACCTTGAACTCGAGGTTGCCTTTGCGGTCGGAGGTAGGGAGTTTTTCAGTGAGCGTTGCGGACATAATCAGAGCATCCTTGGGGGGGTGGAGAGGTTCAGGGAAAATCGCGGACATTCAGCGAACGTCGGCATCGGAAACATCGGTGGAGGGTGGAACAATGCCGCGTGCGAGCAGCAACGCCGGCCCGGTTGCAGCGTGGTCAGCGGGCAGCGGCGCAACAGCGACATCGATGAGGCCCGCGTCGCTGAGCGCAGCGGTGAGCGTGTCGATGGCGAAGCCGTTGACCTGCTGGTTCATATGTCGGCGGAAGTCGTCGCGATCGTGAGCGAGCAGGTCGATGACGACGACAGGCCCGCCGGGCCGAGTGACGCGGCGCATCTCACGCAGCACGGCGGAAGGGTCGTCGAGGTAGGTGAGCACCAGCACGCAGAGCGACGCATCGACCGACGCATCAGGAAGGGGGGTGCTCTCCAGCTCGCACTCGCGGAAACTGAGGTTCGAGAGGCCCGCGGTGTGGGCACGCGCGGTGTCGAGCATCTCGGGGGAGTTGTCGAGGCCGACGGCTTGTCGGACATGCCGGGCGAGTTGCGCGGTGAGCGTCGCGGTGCCGCAGCCGAAGTCGGCAACGGACCAGTGTGCGGGGAGCAGGGCGAGGAAGGCGTCCGCGTTGAGCGATCGTCCGTACGAGGCGTCGCGGGTCGCGTCCCACTGCTGGGCGGCGGTAGCGAAGAAGCTCTTGGACTTGCCCGCCCGGGCGGCAAGGGTGGTCTGCAGCCGGACGTGGTCTTGCTGGAGGGTGGCCCACTGCGAGACGTTTTCCCGGGCGAGCCGCCAGAGGTCTCGCTGGGCGGGGGCGAGCTCGTCGTGGACCATGCCGTAGAGGTGGTTGGTGCCGACGCGCCGGTGCGTGGCCCAGCCCTCATCGGTCAACACTTTGAGGTGTCGGCTCACGGTGGACTGCGGCATCTGAACAATCGAACACAGGTCGCCAACGCCCAGCTCGTGCCGCTCAATCAGGCGGAGCAGGCGCACGCGCGTCGAGTCTGCGAGGCACGCGAGCCATTGAAAGAGCAGGTCGGGTTGATCGGCGGTTTGAAGCATCGCTTGATCCGGATGTAATGATAGAGCATGGTGGGCTTGAGGCAAAGGGGTTGACGTGAAGTTTTTTTCGGGGAGGATGGCCTGTGATGCGGAGACTGCCATATGTGGCCGAGGGGGCGGGGGACGTCTGGCATTGCCGTGCGCGGTGGGGCGGTTGTTTCGGGGCGGCGGTGGCAGTGGCGGCGCTGGCGGGCTGCCAGATGGAGACGCGGGTGGTCGGCAGCTCCTGGGACACGTTCGCCCAGGACCTCCAATCCGGCGGCGGGGCGGTCACGGTGGGCGGGGCCCAGTCGAAGGACAGGGCGGGCAAAGCCGGCGGATCATCGGCGGCGCGCGGGCTGCTCTTCGCGGTGCGCGTGCAGAGCTTCGAGGGCACGACCCGGCTCAAGGAGGCGCACGCGTTGGCGACACGGCTGCGTGCGGACGGCGGGGTGCCCGATGTGTGGAGCTCAGATGTGGACGGCCTGACAACCGTGTACGTCGGGCGGTACCGCCGGTCGGATGCGCCCGAGGCGATCAAGACGCTCCAGCGCGTCCGGTCCGCCGATCTCGAAGGCGTGCCGCTGCAACTGGCGACCATCGAGCCGGTCTACGCCGCGTCCCAGGGCAGCGCCGACCCCTTCGACCTGCGCAACAACTCGGGCATGTTCACGCTCCAGGTCGGCTTCTACGACGACGCGGTGCCAGACCGGCGCAAGGCGGCCGAGCAGTGGGTCCG
>DAIOEG010000114.1:0-7839 GCA_036746415.1 Phycisphaera sp.
CGGTGCCTTTGAGCACACGCACCCAGTTGTCCACGTCGGCCTGATCGACCACGCCGGCGGTGGGGGCCAGGTCGAACTTCGCGTCGATCGGGGGCACGGCACCGAAGTTCGCGTAGAGCAGGTCGATGTCGGCCGCGTCGAGCACGGTGGAGTTGTCGAAGTCGCCCAGGAGGCCGGCGCCATTGGGGATGACAAAGAACTGGTTGCCAGCGAAGTTGTTGAGGTCGATGTTTTGGAGGCCAGCGCCGTCGAACCCGCCCGTGCCGTTGCTTCCAAGGTTGCCTTGGCCGGGGGCCATGCCGCCGAGGAACTGGTTGGAGAGGAAGTTCTGGTCGCCGTTGGTGACGAAGGCGGAGACTTTGATATTGCCCGTGGGGTTGCCGAGGGAAGCGAGCGACACGGAGAATTCAAGCCCGGTGGTGACGGCAAGCGCTGCGGCCGAGTCTGCTGCGCCGGTCCCGCCTGTGATGCCAGCGACGTTGCTGCCGTTGTACGCGAACTCGTAGGTGTTCCCCGACACGGGGCCCAGCACGGGGCCCGAGGCGCCGTTGTCAAAGCCAAGGAACGTGTCGAACATCACGTCGGCCTGCGGACCAGTGACACCGATGGGCGAGAAGTCCACGTCAAACTTGCCGGCACCACGACGGAACAGCCCGACGGCGTCGGCCTCAAAGCCGCTGTCGAAGGTGAACGTGCCGTTGTACGGGTCGAACCCGTTGACATAGCCGCCGCCGATGTTGTCATCGAAGTTACTTGGGTTGTTGGTCTCGCTGAGGACGTTCTGTCCGCCGGCTACGGAGTCGAAGAAGATGGCCAGCTTATTGAAGTTGTTCTCAAGGTTGCCGGTGATCATCATGTACAGCCGGCCGCCTTCGATCTTGGCATATGCGGCGTTGAGCTCACTGAAGTTATCACCGAACTCGGTGTTGACGGTTTGCACCGACAACGCCGAGCCGTAGAAGCCGGCATCAAGGATGCCGTCGATGGTGGGAACGGCGGACACGGCGACCGCGGGAGCCGAAAGCAGAGCCATCAGATAGAACGAAGGGCCTTTCATAGTCTCAATACCTCCAAGAGTGGGTGACGGGAAAACAAGTGATTCAGATGACATCGAGGCGACGCTTGCCGGGATGCGGAAAGATGGTGTTACGGATGGGATCAATAGTTCGGCGAGATCTTGATCGTGTCCCACTGCGCTTCGCCGGCGGCGGTGGTGCCGCTGCCGTCGAGTCGGACGACGTTGATGCCGTCATTGAGGTGTCGCTGTCCGTCGCTTGAGGCGATGGGCATCTTCAATCTGATCGGTTGGCCGGTTAACCGGAAGAAGTGGCCCAGTGACCCGCCGACATTGCGTGTGAAGGTGGAGGAGTAAGCAAGCGTGTCACGTTCGGCCAATGGGTTGCCAAGTGGAGCCGAGGCGGTTTCGGGTCGCGTTCCACAGTCGGCAAAGAGCATCGTGCCCGAGGGGTCTTTGGCGGCGTCAAACTGTCCGCTGGCGGGGGCTCCGCCAGTGGTCTTGCCTTGGACAAAGGGTCGAATCGTGCCGCCGGCGTTCCATTGGCCAAAGCCCGAGCCGTCTTTAAGTGCGGTAAAATCGGCATTGATGCCGTAAGAGATGGGGTTGAAGGCGTTGCTGTCGGAGACGTTGTTGAAGATGCGGTAGCCGCGGACGGGGAGTGACCTGGACGGGTCGCCGGGGCAAAAGAACGCGTCGGTGGTGCTTGGGTTGGCCAAGTCAAAGTTGCCCTCGCCCATGTATCGGGCGATGGCGGTGGCCCAGTCTGCGATGCGTCCGACGCCGCCGCCGGCCACGGTGTACCGCTCCTGAAGCGCGACGACGCGAGGGTCAAAGCCTGCGTTGACCGAGCCAGCGTTATTGAACGCCAGGTCCGTGGTACTGGTCTGCATATACCCCTTGTGGTCGGCCGCAAACGCGTTGGCGGCGATACCCATCTGGCGCAGGTTCGACAGACACGCGGACTGGCGGGCGACGTTGCGCGCGGCGCCCAGGGCCGGCAGGAGCAGGCCGATCAGCAGCGCGATGATCGAGATGACCACCAGCAGCTCGATCAGGGTGAACCCAGCGGGCAATGCACGGCGTGACGGCGAGGCAAGATTGCGATGGGAAAAGGTCATGTGTGGGGCTCCAGAAGAGATCTGATTGAAACGGTTCACTAGATCGGATGAAAGTGTCGGAGTCGAGCAAAAAGAATCATGGTGCTTGCGTCATGGCACGGGCAGGATGAATTAAAAGGGCTTGTAAAACCAAAGAAAAGAAGGTCAAAATGAAGGAAGCGCTGCCTAGAACGGCAAGGGCAGAAGTTTTCAACAAGGCCTATCGTAGCCGTTAACCCGCAAGAGTCAAGCGAAATCTCATCAAACACTCTCGCCACACGCCCCGAAAACCTCTGAGGCGTCCGCCTGGGGCTTGAGATTGTTGAATCATGTGGTAAACTGGTTCACCAGCGTCATCTCCGTCTCGCTTCATCTTCAGTTGAACTGTTAACCTGCGCTCGCGGTGGTTCGGTTGAAGGTTTGATCCAAGTCTCTCCCGTGGGAAGCCGTCGTTTGAGCCCTCCGTTGATCACGCCTGATGTGTCGAACGCCCCGGCGGGCCGGGCTGTTGAGCCGGCCGAGGGTGTGGCCAAGCGCGTCGGCATCCGTGAGATTGCCAAGCGGGCGAACGTCTCGGTGGCCACCGTCTCGATGGTGCTCAACCAGAACCCCAAGATCACCGAAGCCACCGCCCGCAAGGTCCGCCTGGTGATCGACGCGGCGGGCTACCAGCCCAACCGCATCGCCCAGTCGCTGTCGGGCAAGTACACCCGCGTCCTGGCGGTGCTCCTGCCGACGCTGCGGCACGCGCTGGCGGACCCGTACTTCGGCGAGATCATCTCCGGCATCATCGACAAGGCCGACCGCTTCGGCCACAAGGTCATGATCGACTCGGCCAAGCCCGAGTTCATCCGCACCGGCGAGCACCTCGAACTCTTCTCCCGACGCTTCGTCGACGGCATCCTCTGCATCGGCTTCGGCGGGCGACACTCCTTCCTCAAGGACTTCGTCGAGAACGACCACCCCGCCATCCTCGTCAACAACGTCCTCACCGATGTCCGCATGGACCACGTCGTCTGCGACTACGCCTCGGGCGCGGAACAAGTGATGACATACCTCTTTCAACTCGGGCACCAGCACATCGGCCTGATCCACGGCACGCCGGCCGTCCACACCGCCGACCTCATCAAGCAGTGCTACGAACGACGCCTCGCCGCGCGCAACCGAGCCGTCCGCACCAGCATGATGGTCGATGGACGATTCACCGAAGAAGGCGGCATGATCGCCGCCGACGCCATCCTCGACGCCGAGCCCGACACCACCGCCCTGTTCTGTGGCAATGACAAGATGGCCCTGGGGGCGATCCGCGCCATCACCCGCCGAGGCATGAGCGTCCCCGGCGACGTCTCGGTGGTCGGCTTCGACGACATCGCCTACGGCCAGTTCATCAACCCGCCGCTCACCACCGTGCACCTGCCGCTCCATGAGGCCGGCGCAGTGGCGTGCGAACGACTCATCAACCGCATCCGCGGCAAGCACGGCCCAGTCCGCGAGATGCTGCCCACGCACCTGGTCCTCCGCGAAAGCACCTCCATCGCACGCACCGTCACGGGTTAGCTGCCTCTCACACACGATCACACGCGCCGCATGCGCCACCGGGCACATTCACACTCTTCAATCATGTCAGCGTCCAATCTTGACCTGCACACACATCCCCCGATCCAAATCCCTTCCCCTTTCATGAGGCACACCATGACAAGTCGATGGCACTCCGTTGCACGCATGATCGCATTCATCTGCTGCACACACCCACTCGCAAGCAGCGGCCAAGTGCCCGCACCCGCCGCCGACAGCTCGGCAGACGCACAGAAGCTGCGCGAGCAACAGGCGCTCGACGCCGCGAAAACACAGCACCTCTTCACCTTCGACACGTCGAAGCTGCACACGCAGCCAAACACCGTCGCCGTCGCCGGCTCGTTCAACGGCTGGAGCAAGTCCGCGCACCCCATGCAGCGCGCCGCCGACGGCACGTGGTCCGCACGCGTCCCCCTCGACGATGGCATCCACCACTACAAGTTCGTCCTCGACAACGAGGAATGGGTCTACGACCCGCGCAGCGATCAAGGCCTCGAAGAACCCGATGGCCACGGCGGGAACAACTCGGCCGTCCTCATCGGCGAAGACCCGCGCATGTGGAGCCCCGCCAAGCCCAACGACATCAACTCCCAGGCCGTCCGCCACCAGCCCGATCAACTCACGCACCAAAGCGTCGTCAGCGATGAGCTGCTGCTGCTCGCCGTCGAGACCCAGCAAGACGATGTGCAACGCGTCGAGGCGTGGACCACGCGTGATGACAACAACTGGCAGCAGACCGACCTCACCAAGGAAGCCGGCAAGCTCGGCCGAGAGACGTACCTGGGCGTCGTCCAGTCGCGCGACAACGACGACACGCCCGGCGGGACGCTGCGCTACGTGCTCGCCATGCACGACGGCAACGCCACCGTGTACCTCTCCAGCAACGGCATCACCACCCGCATCGATGACGCAAAGCAAAGCGCATACACCGTTGAGATGACGCCCAGCTTCGCCACGCCCGACTGGGCCAAGCGGGCCGTGTGGTACCAGATCTTCGCCGAGCGCTTCCGCAATGGTGACCCGAGCAACGACCCCGGCGCGTTTGCCTACGAGAACCTCATCCCCTGGACCAGCGACTGGTGGCAGGCCCACACGCGCAGCGGCGAAGAGCCGGGCATCAACAACTTCTACAAAGGCGCGGGCAATGTCTGGGACCGACGCTACGGCGGAGACCTGCAAGGCGCACGCGAAGCGCTGCCCTACCTCCGCAAGCTCGGCATCAACGCGCTCTACTTCAACCCCGTCTTCGAAGGCGAGTCGATGCACAAGTACGACACCGCCGACTTCCGACACATCGACGACAACTTCGGCATCCGCGACCCGCAAGCGCCCAAGCGATACCCCCCCGCCGTCGAAGGCGAGACGCACGACCCCGCGACATGGGGATGGTCTGACAGCGACAAACTCTTCCTCGCGTTCATCCAAGACGCGAAATCACAAGGGTTCAAGGTCGTCATCGATGGCGTGTTCAACCACGTCGGCCGGGCGCACCCGTTCTTCATCGATGTCCTGACACACGGCAAGAACAGCACGTTTGCCGAGTGGTTCGAGATCACCGACTGGGGCGACCCGAGCAACTGGCGCGCGATGGACAAGCCCTTCGAGGTCCACGGCAAGCCCGGCGGCATCCAATGGAAAGCGTGGGACAGCGACAACGGCTGGCTCCCCGTGTTCCGCAAAGACGCGGAGCTCGGCCTCGTGACCGGGCCACGCGAACACATCTTCGCCATCACGCAGCGATGGATGGACCCCAACAACGACGGCGACCCGTCCGACGGCATCGACGGCTGGCGGCTCGACGTCCCCGGCGATATCCCGCACCCCTTCTGGCGCGACTGGCGCAAGGTCGTTAAGACCGCCAACCCCGACGCCTACATCACAGGCGAGATCTGGGGATGGGCACAGGCCTGGCTGGGCGGCGACCAGTTCGACGCCGTCATGAACTACCAGTTCGCCATGGCCGGCCAGGACTTCTTCGTCGATCAAGAAACCGCCATCACGCCCACGCAGTTCGGCCAGCGCCTCAACCGCGTCGTCTACAGCTACCCCATGCAGGTCGCGCTCGCGCAGCAGAACCTGTACGACTCGCACGACACCGACCGACTCGCCTCGATGTTCGTCAACCCCGATCGACCCTACGACGGACAGAACCGTATCCAGGACAACGGCCCCGACTACGACCCACGTGAACCCAACGCCGTCGAACGCAAACGCATGATGCAGGCCGTCGCGTTTCAGATGACGTTCCTGGGCGCACCGATGATCTACTACGGCACCGAGGCAGGCATGTGGAGCCCCGATGACCCGTCCAACCGCATGCCCATGGTGTGGGAGGACCTGGGCAGCTACGAGGGCAAGGGCGTGCGCTTCATGCCCGAAGTGTTCGACGCCTACCGCCGACTCATCGCGCTGCGCAACGCCGTCGAGCCGTTGCAACTGGGCTCCTACGAAACCGTCCTCGCCGATGATGAAGCAGGCATCTTCGCCTTCGCTCGACACCTCGGCGATGACCACGCCATCGTCGTCATGAACCGCTCCGCGAAAGAGCGACGCATCAAAGTTCCCGTCGATGCCGCGCGCTACGTCGACCTCATGAACCCCCGCAACGCAACCGTGACCGAAGCCGACTCACCCCTGACCCGCGACACGCTGCAACTCACAGAGAGTCCCGCAACGCTCAACGCCGACGATGACACCGTGCGACTGACAATGCCTGCGTGGTCCACCGCCGTGCTGATCCCGCACTGATATCAACCACCGCGCTTCACCGCGCAAGATTGTCCCGTGTGTAGCGGGCGAGCTTGCTCGCCAGACGATGCGGCAATCGCGCGCCTCATCAGCGTTGACGACCGACATAATTCGATGTGGTGCGCTACCGCGCCAGCATCCGCGCCACGCGCAGCGCCTCCGCCACCGACCACGCCTGAGCCGGGCACCCGCGCGGCAGGTGCTTCGCGTCCGTCGGCTCGGCATCGTAAATCTCGTGCAGCTGGCCCCACGCTTCGGAGTTGTCGTTGACATCAACAAGCGCACGCAGCAACGGCGCGATAGCGCAGGCCGCGCGGCGACGCGACTCGGCACCGAAGCCATACGCCCGCAGCAACCCCTCGACATACGGCCCCAGCAGCCACGGCCAGACCGTGCCGCGGTGGTACGACCCGTCACGCCGGTGCTGCGGCCCGCCGTAGTGCGCGTGGTACTCGCGGTGCCGAGCCGGCAACGTGCGAAGCCCCGAAGGCGTGAGCAACTCACGCGTCACCGCTTCCACCACGCGCTGCTGACGGGCCGGCTCCAAAGGCGATCGCTCCAACGAACACGCCAGCAACTGGTTTGGCCGAAGCGTCTCGTCCGCGAGTCCATCGGGCCGAACATGGTCATACAGATACCCAAGCGACTCGCACCAGAACACATCGACGAACGACAACGACGCCAACGACGCCGCCTGCGCGTAACGCTGTTTGCGAACATCCGACTTGTGCAGCGCCTCGGCCACACCGCGCAGGTTGCTCACCCACAGCGCGTTGACCTCGACCGCCTTGCCCGGCCGGGGCGTGAACACCGCGAACTGGCCATCCGGCATCCAGCACGCCGCGTCCATCCACGTCAGCTGCGTGTGGTCATCACCCGCGCTGAGCAACCCATCGACATCACAACGCACCGCGATCGGTCGGCCATCGTGCCCCTGCGCCTCCGTGCCGTTCAGGTGCCCATCGAGCACCGTGCACACCGCGTCGAGTAACCATGTCTCATGCGCCTTGACCGCGCTTGCGTACTGCAGCGCCGCATGCACGAACCACATCGAGCCGTCCACGTTGTTGTAGTGCGCCGCTTCGACGTCGTGGTCATCAAAGCGGTTGGGCACCAGGCCGTCGCGCAAGCTCGCGGCAAACGCCTGCAACACCTTGCGCGCCTCGTCGTATCGGCCCGTCTCAAGCAGCAGCCCCGGCAGCGCGATGAACGTGTCCCGGCCCCAGTCTGCAAACCACGGGTAACCCGCGAGCACCGTCGAGAGCTTCTGCCCCTTCACGGTGCGTTGCACCACAAAGTCGTCAGCCGCAATCGCAAGCGCACTGATGATGCGCTGCTCATCAGTGGATGCTGCACCGGCCCCGCCGAGCGACTTGAGCATCGGCGACAGCCGAGCCGCTC
>DAIOEG010000115.1:0-956 GCA_036746415.1 Phycisphaera sp.
GTTGACATCCATGAGGATGCTGAGATAAATGGTTCCGGTGGTGGCGTCCGAGACGGCAGTGTCGAGAAGTCGGCCGTATCGGTTGTTTTTAGCTCGCAGCGAAAACGCACCACCTGCGGTGTCAAGCCCGGTGTAGGTCAATCCGGTGGGGACGATCGCGGTGGGCGTACCGTCGTTGTTACCAACCACGGTCCATGCAGTCGAAAAACCAGTTGTCGGAGGGTTTTGCCCAACGATTGTGGAGGCGGTGTCGTAATTCCCCGGTCCAGTGAGGAACGAGTCTTGAGCAAGCACAGCTGCGCTTGCCACGCCGGCCTGCATACCAACGACACCAACCAAGGTCAGACACATTTTTTTGGAACCGAGCATGATGAGAATCCTCCTGAGAGTGACTGAAAGAATGCCCTGAAACACCACACGGTGCGGGCAGTGAGAGTGGATGCGTACATGGAAACGTTGGAGACGGCATGGGGATTGTTCTGCGATCTTTAGCGGCGGGTCGTGACGCCTTGTTGAAGCACGGGAGTGATTTGGACAAGGTCCGAGCCGAGCGATCGCGATCCAAACTGCGAGCAGAGCTGGTCGACTGCGGCCCGGCCGATGGCGTTCCAAGGGAGCACGACGGTCGTCATCGGCGAGCCCAGGTAAGGCAACACTTCATCGGCGATGGCGACCAGGGCGAGGTCATCGGGCGTGGCCAGGCCTTGCATCGCGGCGGCGAGCAGCAGGACACCTGCCTCGGCGACGCTGTAGCCGATGACGGCCTCGGGTCGGTCGGGGCCGGCGAGCCAGCGTCGTGTGACGGCGAGGCGTTCATCGGTGCAGACATCGCGGCGGATGACCGAGTACCGCCGGGCCTGCTCGATGACGACGTTGGGCTCCAAGCCCGCGTCGTGCATGGCTCGTTCGTATCCGCGCTGGCGGGCCAGGCCGCTGTGGTGATCGGGGGGCGTGAC
>DAIOEG010000115.1:966-7678 GCA_036746415.1 Phycisphaera sp.
GGTGGCCGGCGGCGACGAGGTGTTCGACGGCCAGACGGCCGGCTGCCTCGTCATCGGGTCGGACACAGTTGGCGTCCAGCGGCGCGTTGAGCCAGACGGCGGGCAGGTGGAAACGTTCGAGGAGCTTCAAGAGTTTTGCGGGGAACCAGTGGGTGTAATGGATGAGCACGCCGTCGGCCGCGACCTCTCGCAGGACGCGGGGCAGGTACTCATCGTCGGTGAGTTTGTCGTCGGGCAGCCGGCTGATGGACAGGTGGAGGCTCTGGGTAAAGAGCTGGTCGTGGATGCCCTCGATGAGGCCGGCCCGGAGCGAGCTGACGCCCTCATGCAAGCCGAGGATCAGGTCCACGCTGCGGGTCTGGCCCGACCGGGTTGCACGCGCGGCGGCATTGGGCCGGTAGCCGGCGGTGGCGGCGGGTGTGAGGATCCGCTGTCGAGTGTCGGCGTTAACGCCCGGGCGGTCATTTAGGGCAAACGAGACAGCCATCTGGCTGACGCCCAACTGATTTGCGAGTTGCTGTTGCGTGATTCCCATGACGATGAACGACTGTGGAAGCGATGAGAAGAAACCAAACAGAACGACGCGTGATCCTGCCGGAGTGGCTCAATACGAAAAAGCTCTTGCCGTATTATGCAACCACTTTGTCGTAAAAGCAAGTGGATCAATGGAGAACTCCACAATTTTTTGTGGAGTTCGCCGGAAGATGCGTTGTTGACGCTGTTAATGGCCAGCCGGGCGGTATTTCCACACGCCGTAGCACCCGGTGGTCACCCACAATTCGCCGGTGTGCGGGTCAACGCGGACGCATTGCGGCTCACGTCCGCCGTCGAGTGTTTTGCCGTCGAGCGGCTGGGTGAGGTTGAGGTTTTCCCACGTGTTGCCGCCGTCGGTGGAGCGCATGACGCCGACGTCGGCGGCCTGGGTGTCGATCCGCTGGCCGACGTAGACGGTCTGCGGCTGCCGGGGGTCCACGCTGACGGTCGCGACGCGGTGCCGGCCGGTTCCCGTGGGCGGGGTCTCGATGAGCACCAGCGGGTTGCCCAGGACGGTGGCCGAGTCCATCGACGTGGGCAGCCGCCACAGCCGGTCGCGGGAGGCGAGGTAGAGCTTTGAGCCATCGGGCATCACCGCAAGGTCATCAATGCTGCCGGGGACCTGGCTGATGCGGGTCCACGTTTGGCCGGCGTCGTCGCTCTTGACGACGTCGGTGGTTTGTTCGTGCGCCAACACGCCATACAGCTGTCCCTGCGCATCGGCGGCGATGACGCCCGAGCAGCCCGACATCGCGTCCCATGATGCCCCGCCGTCGCCGGTGCGGAATCGGCCGACAAACGCGACCTGCGCATCGCTGGGGTGCACCAGGCCCACGTCCATGCCAAACTCTGCGGAGCGCTTATCGCTCACCCAGTGCAGGCCGTCCACCGCGCTCCACGTCGTGCCACCGTCGGTGCTGCGCATGAGTTGGCGTGGGTTGGACCACCCGCCGTCGGACAAACCGCCCGCCAACACCTCGGGCGACAGCGCGATCCCTCCGTAGACGAAGCCCCCCCACTCCAGCCCGCTCACGTCGGTGTAGCTCCACGAGTGGCCGTGGTCCATGGTCACCGCGCCGTTGTAGTCCTGACTGGCTAGGAAGAGCAGTCCCGGGTGGTGCGGGTTGAGGTTGAACAGCCCGCTGACGAAGACGGCGTTCTGGCCCTCGCCGGCCCATTGGAACGAATGCCCGCCGTCCGTGCTGACCGTCGGCCAGTCGCCGCCGAACGACAGGATGCGGTCGGGGTCCTTGGGGTGGATCGCAAACATGCCTTCACGCGAGTTCATGGGCATGAAGGCCGGGCCACGCACCACGTCCGCAGTCGTCCATGTCAGGCCGCCGTCATGCGAGCTGTGGCGGAGCCAGCGCCACTCCCGCGCGTGGCTGCCGAGCATCATGCGGTCTGCGTTGCTCTGGCTCACTTCCAGGTCTTGAAACCGCACACGCTCGCGCGGTGAATCGACCCGGCCATCGCGACGGGTCAATGGCTCGGCCAGCCCCTGCGTCTGCATCGGCGTCCAGGTCTGTCCGCGGTCCTGCGACACGATGACGGCGTTTGCCAGCGTGATCCACACGCTGTCGGGCCGAGCCCGGCTGACCGCGATGCTTGTGACGGCGCCCTCGTACACCTGCGTGAACGTCTCGCCCTGGTCGTCGCTGATGAACACGCCGCGCGTGTTTGCCGCGTACAGCCGGCCGTCGGTGGGGTGGACCGCGATGGCACTGTGGCCGGCGGTATCGCTGCTGGTCTGGTTCAGGCGTGTCCAGGTGTGCCCGCCGTCCTGCGAGCGGTAGAGACCGGGGTTGATCTCGCGTTCGCCCCAGTTTTCCTTGCGGACTTCAGCGGTGCGTGACCAGTAAACGACGCGCGTCATGCCCGCCGCATCGTCGCGGGTCGAGGGGTCGAACGCCAGCATCCGCCGGCGGTCTTCCACGCCCGAAATCGGGGCCAGAAAGACTGGCTTCCACGACGCGGCCTTGTCTTCTGTGAGATACAGGCCGTTGACGACCGAGCCCATGGAGTTGCTGCCGAAGAGCACCGCGCGATTCGGGAAGTGCGGGTCCATCGCGACGCCGTTGGCCCCGCGCGACAGCAGGCCGACGTTGCTGGGCTCCCACGTCTGTCCGCTGTCCAGACTCCGCCAGATGCCGCCCACATCGCTGAGGAACAAGGCGAAGTCGCCGTCCACCTGATCCACCGCGATGCCCTGCGGCCACTGGCAGCCCTCGCCACCGATGGTGATGCCCGAGGCGCGGTCATCGGCCGTGACAAACGACATCGGCACCCAGCCCGTGCGCGCCGAGGCCGCATCTACTTGCCTGTTGTCTTCGGCGAGAGAATCGACACCCAAGCCCGCCCACGACACACACATCGCCAGCGTCCACAGACGCGCCTTCATCATTCCATCAGTCATCGCAAAGCCCTTCCTGGATCAAAAGCACAGCATCAAGTCAAAACCACAAAGCCAACCCATCACCGCACCCCATGCCAGGCACCCCAGTCTGCTTGCTTGGCCGCCGCGTGCCGCTCACCGGGGTTTGGGGAACGTGTCGCGCAGGATGTTGCGCAGCGTCAGCGGGTCTGTCCCGGGGCCGTTGGTCCCGATGTGCCCGTCCAGAAACGCCACGTTGCCCACCGAATCACCCGCGTGGCGCCAGCGGAAGTTCTTGGCCTCCGCCGTGCCCCCGTTGGGCGTGTCGATGTTTGCTCCGGGCAACACGGCCAGCGTCACGTCTTCACCGGCGGTGATGGTCAAGCGGTTGCCGCCCACGAAGAACCGCTGGTTCTGAATAAAGTCCGCCAACGGCGGGACATCGCCTGAATCGGCGATCGACTGCGTGCCGTCCCACAGCAGCGCAAACGAGGACGGGTCTTTGAAGTCCTGAAGCTTTGCGACGTTGAGGAAGTCGTACACGTTTTCAAACCCGCGCGGGTGCCCGCCGAAGTGGATGTTCCCGCCACGCAGCGTGGACGTCGGGCACTTGAACACCGACGAGGTCAGCGTCGCACGGAAGTCGTTGACCGTGACCCCCGTGCTGAATCCCAGGAAATTGCTGAGGATGCTCGACCAGGCGCAGAAGCCGCCGTTGGCCGAGCCGTTGACAAACCGCTCCGGCGAGAAGCCCGGCGGCAGGCCACCCTTGTAGTCCGTTGCGTACGCCGTCACCCCCAGCAGCAGCTGCCGCTGGTTGGACTTACACGCCGCCGACCGCCCCGCCTCGCGCGCCGCGCCAAGCGCCGGCAGCAGCAGGCCGATCAACAGCGCGATGATCGAGATCACCACGAGCAGCTCGATCAATGTGAACCCGCCGACGCGTAAGCCGGCTTGTTGTGTACGACTCCGACCCGACCGTTGAGACGATAAAAGCAGCATGACAAGACTCCCGTGTGAAGTGCGAATCAAAGAACTCTGACATCAAGACACACATCCAGACGCACTGGATCCAAATCGATCGATTTCCCCCAGCCGCAGCATCACTGCGGCTCCTCCAAAGCCGGTGACCCCAGCACCGTGTAGTTGTCAAAGGCCTCAAAGCCCGTGGGCTTGAGGAGTAACCCCACTGCTTCCAAGCGACCCGCGGGCAACTCCATCGCCGTTGCCGACGTGTCAAGCCCCATCGTGACCTTGGGCACAAAGCTCATCGGCAGCCACGCACGGCCCGACACATCGATCCGGCAAGGCCGACCCACCGATGAGAACTCATACACGCCGTAGCCAGGCGTTGGCTGCACCTTTGCGGTCCCCACCGAAGCGAACCACCGCCCGTCCACCTTCGCCGTCACCCGCACCACATCCGGCTGGCTGGTCGCAAGGTCGAAGGTGAACGCGGTCAACCCGCCCGCCGCCACGTCCGTCACCCACTCCTGCGTCAGGTAGTGCGACAGCTGGTTCCAATAGTCGTTGTCGTCGGTCCCGTCCGGGCCCAACGCCTGTACCACGAAGCCGTGGCCGCTGTCGGGCTCACCGCCGCTTGCCACCGGGCCCCCATCGGCCGGCATCCCCCGCTTCTCATTCACCAGGCCCGCCGTCGCGGCATTGTCACGCTGGTCCCACCCCTCAGGCCCTAAGTGAAGCGCCCAGCCCACCGACGACAACGGCTGGCCGGTGCCGCTCGCGCTGGGAAACACCTCCCTGTACAGAACCTCTTCAGACGACGCGAACATCGGCACACACAATCCGCCGACCAAAGCAAACGCACCGATCGACAGACCCGCCGCACCGCGAGCCGTCCCACCAGAACCCAACACCGCCGACAAGAGACGCTTTGTCAACATCGCAGACGCTCCAGACAACAGATTCAAGACATCAAACAAAACAACACACCACCCCCTGCAAGACCCCCTCTCAGCGCACCCTCGGCCTCACCGTCGCACCGTCCCGCCACGTCATCGGCAACTGCGTCAGCGACGCCGGCACCTCACCCGCGCACCAGCGTGCTGCGTGCTCCACAAGCGTCCGACCCATCGCGTGCAGCGGCAACTCCATCGAAGTCGGGTCCATCCCGAGCATCCGCGACACCTCCGGGTGACGGTCCACCACCACCACCGACAGGTCTTCAGGGATCGCCAATCGACCCTCACGACGCAGCTGCCCAAGGTGCAACGCTGGCAGGTAGTGCCCGCAGATCAGTGCCGTCGGCCGGGCGGTCCGGATCCAATCGGACAGCTCCGCGATCGCCTCGGGAGAAGACAATTTCTCGTCCCCCTGTGGCAGCCAGTGCATCAACTGCTCGTCCATCGGCAGCCCCAGCTCGCGCATGGTGTCGTGCCACTGCTCGTGACGCTTGAACAACCAGGCACCCACCCACCGACGCATCACCAGACCGATCCGCTCGTGTCCCAGCTCTGCCAACCGGCGAACCGCAAAGTCGATGCCGCTGCGGTTGTCTTCGCACACGCGCGGCACCTCCAGCTCCGGAAACAACGTGCCCGCCACCATGCAGCGAAGACCACGCTCCGACGCCGCACGCACCAGCATCGCGTCCGAAGGGTCTGCCGACAGGCACAGCACCACGTCCTGGCCCGACCGCTCCAACTGCTCCAGCGACTCGCCAAACGACTCCGAAAGACCCGCCAACAACTCCACCCGAGCACCCATCGGCCCCGCACACGCGCTGATCCCCTGCATCAGCTGTGGCGTCAGCCAGTCGTACGCCGGCACCTTGCGGTTAAACGCGATGACGCCCAGACGCATCGCCCGAGCCCCGGCTTCAACTCGCATCTCGCCCTGCCCCACCCCTCTCTCCGACACCCTGCCCACAAACGTCCCAAGACCTGCGCGACGGTCCAACCACCCGCCCTGCGTCAGCCCGATCAACGCGCGACGCACCGTGGATCGACTCAGGCCCGTGACCCCCACCAACTCATCATCCGTCAAGAACCGATCGCCTTGGCCATATCCGCCCTTGCTCAAAAGATGGCACACGCGCTGAGATAGCACTTCCGCAGCCCCCCGCGAGGGGTACGAAGCCGACAACACAACCGACACATCCAATGAACCCTCACGGGGACCCGTCGTTTTCATGCGGTGCGACCCATCATCAAGAGCAAAGACCACGAAGAAGACTCACGTAGCGCTCATCAGAGGGTGAGATCGTGCGAATCCGCCCGTGAGTTTAGAATCTATTCGGAGCAGTATGACATGTTCCCAGCCAAGGTCAAGTCATTTCAACTCAGAATCACCCCAAATTTTCATGCATACCAGCCAGGCGTCACCCCTCTCACGACACATGAGAACACGCGGATTCGCCGCCTAAAAGTGGCAAATTAGGACTCCATCCTTGCCGCTTCAAAAAACTTCACTTCTAAAAACGCTTGACAAGGGCCCGTGTTGCAGTAAGATAGATTCAGACTCTTATTCAAAACACTGTCTGTGTACCCGCTTGGTAGTCGTCCTTTTCGTCCGCTTGGTAGTCGTCCTTTTTGTCCCATCCCACTAGGAGGTTTCTGATGCGTCTGCTTCAAAGTTCTCTTCTCACCGTTGCTGCCGTGGCGATGCCCGCGTCAGCGTTTGCGTCCGTGATCGATAACTTCAGCACCGACACCCTTGGTAATTACAACAATCCGACCGTGGGACGGTCTGCATTTTCTTACAACGCAGCCAACCAGAACCTGACTATTGCGGGCGCAGTAACTGCCGCTACGTTTGCGACCCCTGTGGGTTCCTTCGTTAGTG
>DAIOEG010000116.1:0-7653 GCA_036746415.1 Phycisphaera sp.
CGAGATCGAGCCGGGCATCGACGGCCTGCTGCACGTCAGCGACCTGTCGTGGACCCGCAAGATCGCTCACCCCAACGAGCTGCTCAAGAAGAACGACGTGGTCCGATGCGTCGTCCTCGAAGTCGATCAGGACAAGCAGCGCGTCGCCCTGGGCCTCAAGCAGATGAGCGAAGACCCGTGGCACGAAGCCATCCCCTCGGCCTACCAGCCAGGCATGATCGTCCGCGGCAAGGTGACCAAGATCACCAACTTCGGCGTGTTCGTCGAGCTCGAAGACGACCTCGAAGGCCTCCTGCACATCTCCGAACTCGCGGACCACAAGGTCGAAGACCCGACCCAGGTCGTCAAGCAAGGCGAAGAGATCGAGACCAAGATCCTCCGCGTCGATATCGAAGACCGCAAGATCGGACTGTCGCTCAAGCGAGCCAACTGGACCAGCGACCAAGAAACTACAGCCGCCGCCAAAGAACGCACCAGCCCCACGCTGGGCGGACTGGGCGACGGGCACGGGGCGCTGGGCACCGACAAGATCACCTTCGGCCAGGGCGGCGCTTCGCCCCGCTGATCGATCGTCCACGCTTCACACAACCCAATACGACAAGCCCCGCAGTGATGCGGGGCTTTTCTTTGCGCCACGCGTCGCGCTACGCTTTGCGATGCATGACGCCTTGCCCATCGACCGCTACGAACTGCAAGAGCGCTACATCGCGCTCACACGCGGGGTGCTGCCCACGCTCGCCGTCGAACGCCACTGGCCGATCCGCGAGGACCACTGCTTCATGCGGATCGTGCTCGACCACCTGTTTCAGGACTGCTGGTACCACCACCTCGACCGTCGGCTGCGCGCGTATCGGCAGTTGCAGGCCGATCAGCTGCGCGAGGCGATCCGCATCGCCGAGCACATGCAAACGCTTGATGCGGAGGCGATCGAGCAGATGAACCGTCAATCGCTGCGCTGGCGGGGCAAAGTGATCCGATGATCAACCCCGCATTCCCGATGCGCCCGTTCACAACGCCGGCTCCTCCAAAGGCACCGGACACACGTCGCGCTGACCGCAGCCCTTGCAGTGGTCGCCCTCCCACACGGCATTGAACCGCTGGCTCGCTGACTCGATCAGCTCCACGCTTGTCGTCCAGATGCCCAGCTCGAAGTTGCGACGCGTCGGGCCCTTCGCGCCAAGGCCCGCACCGGTCATGTTCGCGCTGCCCATGTACATGCTTCGGCCATCGATGATGATCGCCTTCATGTGCACGCGCGGGCACCGCCGGAACGTCAGCCCGCGCGGCACCCCGCCCCGCAGCACCTCCAGCGTCGGGCCCGATGGCACGCCGCTGTGCAGCACGCGCACCTCCACGCCCCGGCTCGCAAGCCTAGCCAGGTGCGTGATGATCGACACCGCGCTGTTCCGCCTCCCGCGCAGCGCGGGGTCGGGCACAAGCACCGCCTTCAAGTCCGCCGTTGAAATTTCAAGACTCACCCGCGCCTTGAGCACGCCACGCACCAGCACCCGAGACAGGTGCTCCGCATCGACGACCAGCTCGACGCTGCCACGCGGCGGCTGGGCCAACGCGATCGGGAGTTCAAGGTCCGTGTCCACAACCCTGCTATCGGCAGATGAAGCCGGCATGAAAAGCCGAGCGGATGTGGATTCACCCTCGGCACATGAAGCTGGCCGACGCATGCAGGGATGATCCCATCCCTCATCGCCCATCGCACGGGGGCGTGAGACAGGAACAGCGGACGATGCATCCAGGCGGAGTGATGTTGCAGGGGTTTCAATGGCATTGCCCGGCAGATTGCACGCTGTGGCGGACAATCCACGGGCAGGCGGACGCCCTCGCGGGGCTTGGCTTTACGAGCGTCTGGCTCCCGCCGGCGTCGAAGGCGACGGGCGGGGTCGACGACGTGGGCGACGGCGTGTATGACTTGTGGGACCTTGGGGAGTTCGACCAGAAGGGGACCGTGCCCACGAAATATGGGACCCGGCAGGAGCTGTCGGACACGGTCCGCGCGCTGCAGGCGGCGGGTCTTTCGGTGTACGCCGACGTGGTGCTCAACCACCGCCTGGGCGCGGATCACAAGCATCAGGTCACTGGCAGACGCGTGGACCTCAACGACAGGACGCGTCTGTCGGAGGAGGTCATCACGGCTAGCGCGTGGTGTGGGTACGGGTTCCCGGGGCGTCGCGGGAAGTATTCGCAGTTGCAGTGGGGTGCCGAGCACTTTACGGCCGTCGATGCCGAGTTCAACGAGGGCGATCACGGCGTGCTCCTGCTCGACGGCAAGTCATTCAGCGATCAGGTGAGCAACGAGAACGGTAACGACGACTACCTGCTCGGCTGCGATGTCGATGGGAACCACCCCTCGGTGCGCGAAGACCTCTTTGCGTGGGGCGTGTGGCTGGTGGAAACGCTGGGCGTGGACGGGTTCCGGTTGGACGCGGTGAAGCACATGCCTGCGTCGTTCTTCCACGACTGGCTCGAACACGTGCGGAGCAACTTCGATGGCCGTGAGCTGTTCGTGGTTGCCGAGTATTGGCACAACGACCCCGAAGCGCTCATGGGGTACTTCGATGCGATCGATCACGACATGAGTCTGTTCGACGTGTCGCTGCACTACCGGTTTGTCGAGGCATCCAAGCTCGGCAGGGAGTTTGATCTGCGGACGATCTACGACGGGTCGCTGGTGCAGCGTCACCCGATCCGCGCGGTGACGTTCGTGGACAACCACGACACCGAGCCGGGCCAGTCGCTGGAGTCGTGGGTCGACGACTGGTTCAAGCCGATGGCGTACGCGGTGATCCTGCTGCGCCGCGAGGGCTACCCCTGCGTGTTTCAAGGCGATTTGCTGGGGCTTTGCAACGACCCGCGCGGCGCGATTCACCGCACCACCATCGAGCAACTTCTCATGCTGCGTCGCACGCTGAGCAACGGCGAACAGATCGAAGCGTTCGACGGGCCAAACTGCATCGGCTGGGGCCGACTGTGCCCCGATGGAACCAACGCGGCTGTTGTCGCCCTGAACAACGCGGAGGAGTGCACGCTCAACTTCACGCTGCCCGGCGGGCCACGCACGTATCGCAACCTGCTGGACGACACGCTTTCGCCAGTGACGACCGGCGAAGACGGCGCGGGCACGTTCCCGTGCCAGGCCGGCGCGCGATCGGTTTGGGTCGCGTTGGCGTGAGCCGTCGCGGTTCGTGCAATCGCATCAGCCGAGCACGCGCGTCGTGCATTGCCGCAGCATGTGGTCCACGAGCACCAGTGCCATCATCGCCTCGGCCATCGGCACAAAACGCGGCAACAGGCACGGGTCGTGTCGGCCTTTGGTCGCAAGCGTCGTCGGCCTGCCGAACTTGTCGACCGTCGGCCGCTCCTGCGGGATGCTGCTCGTGGGCTTCACGGCGCACCGCATCACGATCGGCAACCCCGAGCTGATCCCGCCCAGCATCCCGCCGTGGCGGTTGGTGCTGGTGGTGATGGCGGGGGGAAGGGGCCCTTCCGCAGGCACGAACGTGTCGCTGTGCTGCGTGCCTCTTGTGTGGGCGACGGCGAAGCCCTGACCGTACTCGACGCCTAGGACGGCGGGTAGCGAGAACATGGCTTTGCCAAGGTCGGCCTTGAGCTTGTCGAACACCGGCTCGCCCCAGCCAGCGGGCACGCGGGTCGCCACGACGGTCGCGGCCCCGCCGATGCTGTCCTGCTCTTTGCGGACGAGCTTGATGAGCTCGATCATCTGCTCGGCCAGCGCGGGGTCGGGGCAGCGCACGTCGTTTTGTTCGACCTGTTCGAGGGTGATGCGTTCGGGGTGGTCGATGCGTGCCACGAGGTGGCCGACTTGATGGACGAAGCCGACGACCTCGATGCCGTGCGTTTGTCGAAGGAGTTTCTTGGCGATCGCGCCGGCGGCGACGCGTGCGGTGGTTTCACGTGCGCTGGAGCGTCCGCCGCCGCGGTAGTCGCGCGTGCCGAACTTGGCGTCGAAGGTGTAGTCGGCGTGGCCGGGGCGGTACTTGTCTTTGATGTCGCCGTAGTCTTGCGAGCGCTGGTCCTGGTTTCGGATGAGGATGGCGATGGGCGTGCCGGTGGTCTTGCCCTCGAAGGTGCCGGCGAGGATCTCGGGCGTGTCGTCCTCGTGTCGTGGCGAGACGATGCGCGACTGGCCGGGCCGCCGGCGGAGCAGGTCGGGGATGAGGTCCTGCTCGGAGAGTTCGAGGCCCGGCGGGCAGCCGTCGACGATGCACACGTTGGCGGGCCCGTGCGACTCGCCAGCGGTGGTGACGCGGAACAGGTTGCCAAAGGTGCTGCCGGGCATGGTGGGTGGTGAGCGGGGTGAAGGGCTGGAAAGTACCAAGTTTAGACAATCGGGTCTGCGTCTGCCGTAGCGCATCGATCACGTGTGTCTTGGGATACAATCGTGCGGAAGCAAGCGAGATGAGCATGAGTCAAACGCACGATCACCTGCCGGTGCCGATCGATATGGAGCGGATCGCTGCGTTCTGCAAGCGGTGGGGTTTCCGTGAGCTTTCACTCTTTGGCTCGGTCTTACGAGACGACTTCGGCCCCGGCAGCGATGTCGATGTCTTGGTCAGTTTGTCGGACGGGTCGCAGTGGGGCTACTGGAACTGGCCCGAGACGGTGGATGAGCTGGAATCGATCTTCGGGCGACGCGTGGACCTCGTGTTTGAAGAGGCAATGAAGAACCCTTTCCGCAGGCGCGAGATTCTCAGCACACGCGAGGTGTTGCATGCCGCGTGAGGCACGGGACGCTGCGTCCCTATGGGACATGTTGACGTATGTACGTCGTGTCGCCGAACGGGTTCGGGGCAAGACGCTGGAAGACTATCTCGCGGACGAAGATTTTCGACTCGCTATTGAACGTCGCATCGAAATCATTGGCGAGTCGGCTCGCCGCGTATCGGCCGGCTTCCAAGCGGAACACCCCGAGATCCCTTGGAGGGCTGTCATGGCTCAACGACACATCCTCGCTCATGATTACGACGAACTGATCGACGCAAAAGTCTGGGACGTTGCGACGATTCACATCCCCGGCCTCATCGCGCAGCTTGAACGGCTTGTGCCTGAAGAGTCGTAAAAATGTCGTCGGCTCCTGCTCGCGGTGGTTACTTGGTGGGCAGGATGTTGTTGTTGGTGCCGGGCGCGGGGGCTTCGGCCAGCGCAGTGGCTTTGGCGAGGGCCTGGGTTTTGAGCACCAGGACTGCGGCGTCGAGCTGGGGGTCCAGGCCGAGTTCGAGGATGCTCGCGGGGGTGATGTTGGGGACCTCGACGAGGTCGTTGGCGTCGTTATCGCGGGGCGCGAGGGGCACGAGGCCCGCGAGTTTGACGGCGGGGTTGCTCTTGCGGAGTCGTACGGGCTCGGCGGGGTCGCGGAGGACATCGACCTCTTGCCGGACCTCGATGCCCCAGGCGACCAGGTCGTCGCTGGGCGCGATGAGCAGGTCGGGCTCGATGCCCCACTGCGTGCTCTTGTCGGTGCGGTGGATGATCGAGCCGTTGGGCAGCTGATAGTGCTCGGTGGTGACCTTCAGGCCCCAGTGCGGGTTTCGGTCGGAGGGGAACCAAAAGACGTTCTGGACCGAGCCCTTGCCGTAGCTGCGTGTGCCGACGATGTACGCGCGGTCGTGGTCCTGCAAGGCGCCCGAGACGATCTCGCTGGCGGAGGCGGAGCCCTTGTTGATGAGGATGACGATGGGCAGGTCGGTGATGGAGCCGCGTCGCTCGGCGAGCCATTCGTCTTTGCGCTGGCCGGTGGAGTCAACGGTGTAGAGGATCGCGCCTTCGCTCTGGAAGCGGTTGACCATGGCGATGGCGGAGGGGAGCAGCCCGCCGGGGTTGAAACGCAGGTCGAGCACGAGGCCGTTGAGCGGGCCTTGGCTGCGCATGGCGTCCACGGCTTCGTTCATCTTGTCGACGGTCTGGGGGATGAACTGCGTGACACGGACGTAGCCCACGCCGCCCTTGCGGTCCAGCCAGTAGTCCCACGCGCCGTCTGCGGTGTGGCTCCAGCCCTTGACGGACTCGATGTCGATGCGCTGGCGTGTGATGGACAGGTCGAGCGGGTCTTTCTCGCCGGCGCGGCGGATGCCCAGCGTGACCTGCGAGCCCTCGGGGCCGGTGATCTCGCGGACGGCCCGGTCGAGCGACCACGAGCTGGTGTCGAGCGTGTTGACGGTGGCGATGATGTCGCCGGCGCGGATGCCGGCCCGCTGCGCCGGCGTCGAGGGCAGCGGGCTGACGACGGTGAGCTGCCCGTCGCGCCGATAGATCTGGATGCCCACACCGACGAACGAGCCCTGCGTCGATCGGCGGAGCTGATCGACGTCATCGGGCCAGTACATCGACGTGAACTCATCGAGAGCCGACAGCGCGCCCTCGGTCATCTCATACACAAGCACGCTCTCGGGCAGGTTCACGGTGCGCTGGTTGGCGGCGAAGACCTGGTCGAGCTTGCCCATCGCGGCGAAGCGCGTGAGTGGTTCGCTCACCTTGTCCAGCTCGTTGCGCAGCGTGAGCAGCTCTTGCCAGAACTGCGCGCGTGGCTCTTCATCGCTCAGCGTGGGGAACGCGGCGACGACGCCGTCGGTATCGACCAGCACCATCATGGCCTCGACGGCCCCGCGGATGAGGCGCTCGTAGCCACGGTGCTCGATGTGCGAGATGGCGGCGCGTTCGACGGCCTTGCGCAGGATGTCGGGGCTCAGGCCCATGACGCGGCGGTGCCAGTCGTCGGGCTCGGTCTGCGCAAGCTCCTGCGGCGCGGGCTTGCCGAGGCGCTCGTCACGCTGCGTCAGCATGTCGCGGAGCTTCTGGGGGTTGTAGAGACTCAGCACACGCAGGTGCTTTCCGACGCGTTCGACGTCGCGCTGATACTTGCGGTCGTGTTCATACAACAGGTTCAGCCGGCTGTAGAGCGTGGACGCCTCGAACCAGTCCCGCGCAAGCTCGGCGTCACGCGCGGCGCGCTCGGTCCGCTTGACGACATCATCAACAAACGCATCAGCGAGGAACGTCGGCTGGTCGGCGGCGAGTGAGTGGGCCTCGATGACGGCGATGACCGCGTCTTCGAGGTTCTGCTTGCTGAGCTCTTCTTTGGCGCGGGCGATGGCGCTGTTGAAGGCATCGGTGCGTTGGCGGGCGCGGTCGTTCTCGTTGCGCTGGAAGCGCTCAAGGTGTTCGATGAGGCCCAGATCCGCGGCGCGCTGCGCGGTGTCGGGCCGGGCACGGAGCTGGTCGAGCAGGTCCATGAACCGGCCGGCGCGGGCGAGCTGCTCGAGGCCTTCGCTCACAGGGACGGCCCGCGTCGAGGGCTTGATGACCGCAAGCGGGCCAGCGGGCAACTCGGTCACCGCCTGCGGCTTGGCGGGTTGCTCGGCGACCGCTGTGGAGTCCGCCAGCGCGGGCACGAGGAGCGACGCGGAGAGCAGGATGGCGGTCGCCCACCGGCCCTGTCGAGGCATGAACATCCCCGCCGATGGTTGAGCCCTGACCATGAACGCCTTCCAAGGGGGTGGAGATCCGCCGCCCGATCGCACGGGCCGATGCACAAACATCCTATCCACCCCGGGGCTGGGCCAGCACAAATCTGCACGGTTTTGGGCGTGGATGGATCGGCTCGACGCCGGCTCGGCGGGG
>DAIOEG010000117.1:0-7638 GCA_036746415.1 Phycisphaera sp.
ACCACTTCAAGAAGTTCAACGACACCTACGGCCACCCCACCGGCGACCGCGTGCTGGTCACGCTCGCCGCGACGCTGAAAAAAGTCTTCGGCAATGACGGCCTCGTATGTCGGTACGGCGGTGAAGAGTTCTCCGTCATCATGCCCAACTGCAACCGCAACAAAGGCGCACGACTGGCCGAGCAGGCACGCGTCGCCATCGCCAACGCCGCCGTGCAGAGCGATGAAGGCAAAGACCTGCACATCACCGCCTCCATCGGCGTCGCGTGCTACGACGGCAACTTCTTCAAGTCCGCCGACCAGCTCGTCAAAGCCGCAGACAACGGCGTGTACGCCAGCAAGACCGCTGGCCGTAACACCGTCCGTGTCTTCGTGCCCAAGCCCAAACACCTCGCCGCCTGACACGCCACCCGACGGTCAGGGCTTCATCAACCGCGCGGCAACAAAAGAGTACCCCTGCGATGCAAGGGTGCTTGAAGGTTGATGACGTCCAAAAGACGCGTCTTACAAGTTCCATGAGTCAGTCCTTGCTTCGACAACGCAAGATCATGTGGCCCATGCCTGGCAGGGCAACGGGGGCATCGGAGTTGTTGTGGTTTCACGTTGTGATCGGCACGTCGTTCATGGCAGAGCGATTTTGAAGTGCGTGGTGAGAAGGAGATCTAAGCGGTTGGCAGGCCTGAAGAGTGATTGACGGGCATTCGCTCTGGTGTATCAAGGTTCGTCATGGTTTTTCCGCCACCCTCTGCAACCAATTCGCAAGTGCCGACGCCCGTTAAGTGGCGTGCCACCTAGCTATTGCGCGAGTGGATCGAGTCCGGAGAGATGGTGGACGGGCAGCAGTTGCCATCGGAGCGGTCGCTCTCGGAGCGTTTGGGGATCGGGCGGACGGTGCTGCGGGGGATCTTGGCCGAGCTCGAAGACGAGGGGCTGGTGGTTCAGAAGAAGGGGGGTGGCCGGGTCTTTCGGATCCCCACGGCGACCTCGGGCCATACCGTTTCGATCCTGAGCGGGACGATCACGGTGCTCACGTCCGACCCCTCGCCTACCGGGCAACACCGTCAGCCCGGCTGGGTCGACCACCTGACGCAAGGGGCGATCCGCGAGGTGCATGCGAGCTCGCACAACGCCCTCACGCTGCACCCCGACCGGCTCAAGGGCGGCGGGCTGCAGCAGCTCCTCAACGCCAGGCCTGTGGGCGTGGTCGTCCCGGACGGCTACCGGTCGATGAACTCCACGTTTGACATCGTTCGGCGGTTGGCTGAATCGGGCGTGCCTGTGGTGACGTACGGCGGAACGGAAAACCTCTTGAATCTTGACCGGGTGGTCTCGGACCACGAGGTGGGCGCGGGGATGCTTGTCGATTGGATGGTGCGGCACGGGCGACGCCGGCTGCTCAACCTCTGGGCGTCGCCGGGCGATGCGCCCTGGCAACTCGCCCGCCGTCGGGGATACGAGTCGGGCGTGGCCAAAGCCGGCGTTCCTGCACTCCCGTTGGAGCTGTTTCAGGTCGTCCCGGCGGTGAACATGACCGAGCGTGAAAACTTTGACATCCGTGTGCATCAACTGGCCGGGCACCTGGTCCCGTGGTTGCTGTCTGCCGAGCCGGTGGACGGGTTGTTGTTGCTCAACGACGGCGATGTCGCGGTCGCCTCGTCGGCCTGCCGTCTGCTGGGGCGTGAACCCAACCGCGACATCCTGATCGCCGGCTACGACAACTTCTGGGCCGATGCTCCCGAGCGGGAGTTCGACGCGACGGCTCCTGCGGTCACCGTGGACAAGCGAAACGAGGCGATGGGGCACGAGATGGTGCGCCTGTTGCTGGATCGCATCGAAGGCCGACTCCCCCCCGAGCCGCAGACTCGGACGTTCCCGCCTGAACTGGTGTCGTCTGGCGTGCTGGTTGGATAAAGCGCGTCGAGGGCAAGCCCAATCACACCAAGGGTCGCGTTGTTACGGGGCGAGCCGCAGGGTGCCCATCGCGGCGGGCGAGATGTGTGGGCACCCGTAGACGACCGGGGCCCAGCTCATAGCGACGAGCCGACGCGGCGCATCAGACCCGACGGGCGCTTGAGCCCACTTGTACCGAAGCAGGTGCGCTCCGACCCGCGTGCCTGCGGTCAGCGTCTCCTGTCCCAGCCGACGAAGGATCGCATCGGCGGGGATGGTAAAGTCAACCATCCAGCCGACCTGGCCCGCAAGCTCGACACGTGACTGTGCCGCGTGCCTTAACCCCGCCATGTCCCACCCGGGCACCGGCCAGAAGTCTCGCTCAATGATGGGGCCGTCGAGCATCCCAACCTCGTTGCTCTCAAGCTCGCCGACGGCAGTCACCGTGATGAGCTGGTCAAACAGATCGCCAGCGGGGTTCACCTGCAACTCGTACACCTGCCGCCCGTCGCCCACCGCGTCGATGAACACCTCGGCCACGTCGCCCTTGTCAAGCGCCGCGTCCCGGCCCTGCTCGGGCAGGTACAGCTCGGCATCGTGCGCAATGAATCGCACATACAAAAACTCAGCATCCCAAAGCAGACGGACCTGCGTGGGCAACGGCGACTGGCCCCTGCCGTCCTCACCCACCGCCAGGGCCAGTGAATCAATCACCGCCGACACCTCCCACGCGGGGTCGTCAAGCCGGGCGTCCATCCGCGTCGCTCGGCCCTCCTCCAAGCGCGGAACCACCAGCAAGGGGCGCGGGCCCGATTGCAACACTTCATCAGCAACAGTCGATTGTGCTTGGCTTGATCGACAAGCGGTTGAAAACAAGCTCAAGCCCAGCAGCAACAAGCAAAAAGAGCAAGAAAGGTGTGGCATATTTGATCCCATTCACATCATGGGTGAACTGGCCTGAAGGTTGAGCCAGAGGACATCCTGCGCGGTGAGTCCGTCGCTCGAGTGCTGCCGAAGCGTCCAACCGGACACATGCAGCGGAGGAGCCGTGACCGATCGCATGCGACGAAGAGAACCCAGCAAGGGCGTCGGAGCAAGCACCGAGTAGGGCGTGTGCCGTTCCGGCGACCCGAGTTGGACACGCCACACCCCGGAAGCGACAGGCGTCACCTCGTGAACACTTAAGCCATCGCTGTTTGCCACCATGGTCGGCTCAAACATGGGCCGGCCCGATCCTATAGATGTGGTGCTGCAACGCCGTGAACGAACCACCGCTCGCGTCCACCGCTTCACCCGTCAGCACATCCAGCACGGGGCCGGCTGTGGTGGCGCTCCCGGACGTGGGCAGTGAAAACTTGAACGGACGGAACGACCACAACACCCACACGCCCTCGTGTTCGTACAGCACGCCGCAGTCGTCGGGCAGCAGCACCCGGCGATGCATCTTGTCTTCCACCGCGTTGAACGCCTTGAGCAACGCAAACTGCGCTGGCGTGGGCGTGTTGACCGGCTCAACGTTGTGCTGCTTCCATGTCAGCCGGCCGGTGGGGATGTCGAAATACAGCATCCACATCATGCGGCAGGCAAGCCCCCGGAAGAACAGATCGTCGGGGTCCGCGCCTTGGGCAAGGATGGCTTGCGCGTCAAACCCCGCGATGCAATCCGTCCACATGGGCAACGTCGAAAGCGCCTCGGCCATCGAGGGCCCTGCCCGGTGCACGCCGAACACGCCGGTGTCTTCGCCGCAGTAGACGAACCCAAGCTGCTGCATCTCCCGGACCAGGTCTAGGTGCGCGTGGTCCTGCGTGAGGATCGACTGGGCCGGCTCCTGCGCGGGCCGGCTTCGGCCGCGCAGGTGGACGTGGTCCGCCGTCGCGCCTTGCGACGCCGACGGCTCCGCCGCGTTGGCGATCCAGTGGTGCTTGTCGCTCGACAGGTTGAAGCTGGAGTCCAGGAAGACGCCCTCCAGCCCCAGCCGGTCGTGCGCGTCCGACCACGCCGCCCGCCACGCCAACCGCACGGTCTGATCCCGGAGATTCAAGCACGCGAAGACCGGCGTGTAATGGTCGGCCTCGATGGCGTTGCTGGGGTTTCGGACGTACGGGTCCGCCGATGCGTCCAGTGTTTTAAGAAGCAGCGATTCTTGCGCGGCAAAATCGATGGCATGGGGCTCCCCATCCCGGCGATGGGCCATGAGCGCGAGCGTCGAGACGGCGGTGTTGGCCCACATCTCGACCTTGACACCTTCACGCTTGGCCGCGTCGCAGAACGACTTGAGCCGCTCTTCTCCCACCGTCGCCGGCACCCGCCAATCCACCGTGCAGCACATGTTGCTCACGCCGTAGGTGTTCATGTTGTTCGCGAAATGATTGGCCAGAAACACCGTCTGAACACCCGAGTCGACCAGCGCCGGCAGGCCCCGCTCCCGGTAGGCATCCAGGTCCGCCTTGCCCCACTCTTCGATGACGCCGTAGGTGCTGACCCGCTCGCGACGCAGGCCCGCCTATTCATGCAGCGACTCGGCCACCAACTCCGCCACGTCGTGATAGATGTTGAACCGGTCCGTCTCGCTCGTCTCGCCCGGCAGCCAAAGCACCTCCATCGGCGAAGACTCGAACGCGTGAGACAAGTCGCCGCAGTGCTCGTGCCAGTGCGCCAACTCATCCGTGCCCGAGAGCTTCTCAAAGAGCGACCGCACATGCGCCGGCCGGGTCGCCCAGGTGACCAGGACACCCTCGTCCGACACGCTCATGCTGAACCCCTGCAGCTCCGACTGCCACGGCAAGAACTGGAACACATTCGGGTTCACCGCGCTGGGCAGATACCACTCCGAGCTGTAACTGTTCGACAACGAGTCAAACCGCTTGACCGACGGCGAAAACACCGTCCGCATCCAGAACTCTCGGCCGACCATCGACCCGCCCGGCTCCCAGGTCCCCCGGTCCAGCAGCTTGTAGATCGGGACCGACCCGCTGCGGTACCGATACTGATAGGACAGACCCACCGCCCGTCGACCACCCACCGTCCGCTCCACCTCACGCAAGACCAGCGACAGTTCCGTGTCCGTGCTAGGCCTCGGCTCCGCCGACCAGTCCGCCGTGTTCAAGCGCGGCCGAACGGTGTGAACCATCCAGTCCATCGCCCCGCCGGGCTTGGCGGACCCCTGAAACGAAAGCGTCGTCTGCCCCCCGGCAACACCCACCCCCTTCAACCGCCAATCGGAACGGAACGCACAGCCAGATCGATGGTTTGGCCATCACGGGTAACGCCAGTTACATCTTTGCCAGCAATCATTCTGACTTCCGTCGTTTCAACCGCACGACCAACAATGTGGATGGTTCCAACGTGAACACGGGCGGCAAGGTGTGGGGGCTTGCAGCGGACGCGAATCGCCTGTTCGTGGGGACCGATGCCAGCGGCGGCCGGATCAAGGTGTACAACCCCAGCACGAACGCGTTTGTGAGTGAGTGGGTCTTTGCGCGAGCGGGTCGGATGTCGGTGGATTCTGCGGGTGATCTGTGGGTGATCCAGCGGGCGGATGCCAACAACGCTGCGCGGGTGGCTAAGAACGGGACGTGGAACGTCCCCGAAGTCGGCAACCCGACGTCCAGCGACCCGTGGGACATGTGGATCTGGCGCGACACGGACACCGACGGCCAATTCGACAGCAACGAATTCACCACGTACCGGCCAGACAATCCGTACATGTTCGGCTGGAACGTCGACAGTGCCGGCAACATCTGGAAGGGACTACGCGAGAGCGGCATCCGCAAGCTGAACCTCAGTGTCGACGCCAACGGCATACCGACGTTCACGCCGCAAACGATCGTCGCCAACCCCGCGCCGTTCAACTCGGCCAGCAACGGCGACATCCGCCGGGTCCACTACGACGCGGCCACCGACGTGATGTACATCTCCGGCTTCAACAACAACAACGTGGGCGGCGGGAGCACCGGCAACGACGACCGTGGCGCCGGCCGGCTGGTGGCCCGCTTCGCCAACTGGAGCACCGGCAACCGCACGGCCTCGCACACGGTCCAACTGCCTTACAACTTCGACTTTGCCAACGTCTGGACCAACCACTACACGCCCGAGTCCATCGATGTCGCGGGCAACGATATGTTCGTCGGCTACTTCGACCCCGGCGCGACGCGCATCCGCGTCTACAACACCGCCGACCTGTCCTATGTCGGGGAGATCTAACAAGACGGCAGCTCCGGAGCGATCCGTGGCACCGATGTGGACACCCCCAACGTCGGGGCGAACGTCACCAGCCTTTCGGTCACCGGGTTGAGCGCCAGCACGCAATACTTCTTCCGCGTCCGCGCGACCAATGGGGCAGGCAGTTCGGCCAACTCCGCCACGGCCAGCGCGACCACGCAGGCCGCGTCCACCAACGCCATCACGGCCGAGTACTGGAACGTCTCGACCGGCTCGGGCGTTGCGAGCGTGCCGGGCGACACCACGCCGACGAGCACGCAGTCGCTGACGAGCTTCGAGACGCCCTCTAACCGGGCCGACAACTATGGTGCGCGCATCCGCGGGTTCTTCGTGCCCGTCACCACGGGCAGCTACACGTTCCGGATCGCCGGTGACGACAACGTCCGACTGTCGCTGAACCCAAGCGGCACAGCCGAGAGCGGCAAGCAGGTCATCGCCTCGCACACCGGCTGGACCAACAGACGCGAGTGGAACAAGTACGCCTCGCAGAAGTCGGCGCAGTACACGCTCACCGCCGGCCAACGTTACTACATCGAAGCGATCATGCGCGAAAACGGCGGCGGCGATAACCTCGCCGTCTCGGCCCGCGTCGGCAGCACCACCAACCCCAGCAACGGCAGCGGCACGTACATCATCCCCCTCTCCCAGATGCAGTCCTTCAGCACAACACCCGCCAAGCTCACCGGCACGGCCATCGGCACCGCAGGCAGCATCGATGGCAGCGGCAACACCATCGCCAAGGTGTTCGACAACGACCTCAACTCGTTCTTCGATGCCCCCATCGCCAGCGGCGCGTGGGTCGGCCTGGACCTGGGCTCGGCCAAGACGATCACGAGTATCAAGTACGCACCGCGAACCAGCTGGGCAAGCCGGATGGTCGGCGGCACGTTCCAAGTCAGTCACACGGCCGACTTCTCCACCGCAACCACGGTGCTGACCGTCTCGACCGCGCCGCCGGAGAGTGTGCTGACCACCCAGACCGTCTCGGTCGCGGGCACTTGGCGGTACGTCCGCTATCTGGCCCCAAATGACGGCTACGGCAACATCGCCGAGATGGAAGTGTTCGGATTCTGATCCCGCGTTGGGCGATGGGCCCGTCGCGGATGATGGACTGGCCTTATTTATGAAGGGAGCTTCGATGTTGTTTGATGGAGCCGGCCGGTCTGTTTTCTTGGTGTCAGCACTGTTGTTATGTGTGAGGTCCGCAGTGGTTGTGGAGGCGCAGGAGGGCACACCGTTGAAGGTGACCAACTCCTGGATCGCCAACACGTATGGGAACGCGCAGGGCAAGTTTGTCGGGCACGCTGTGGACACGATGTTTGTGCTGCCTGATGGGACGTGTATCACGAACACGCCGTGGGAGGAGGGCACGCGCGAGGCGGGTATTTATCGTGACGGCGACGTCATTGGCAAGATGGCCGACACCCACGGCTGGGGCCGGGCCGGTGGGTCTGCCGTGACCGCTGATGAAGACTACATCTACATCGGCTTGACACAGAACGGCAGAGACGGGGCAGACGATGGGCTG
>DAIOEG010000118.1:0-7630 GCA_036746415.1 Phycisphaera sp.
GCGAGGAGCCGTGCGAGCAGTGCGACGCGTTCGGAGTGGCCGTGCGTGTAGCTGTCTTTGGCGTCGATGGCGCGTGTGAGCGCGTGCAGGACGCCCAGGAACATGGACTGCGCATCTTCGTAGAGCAGGTGGTTCTCAAGGAAGATCGTGAGCGAATGCGCGAGCGCATCGCAGAGCTTGGAGTCGACGCTGGAGATCTGCTCGCCGTCGACGCGGTCACCCCCGAACAGCAGGCCCAGCAGCCGGCCCTCGATGCGGAGCGGGACGACCAGCGCGTTGACGCCCAGTCGGCTCAGGTGTGCGAGGCCCTGCTCGCGTGCCTCGTCGATGATGACGGGCGACGCGGCGTCGGGGTATCGGTTGAACAGTTCTTCGGCCGCGAGTCGTGCGCGGTCTTCGAGGCGGGGGTCGATCCCGGCGACGAAGGTCCAGCGGTCCATGTCGGCAAGCCGGTCTTCCTGCCGCACGAGTCCCAGGCACATCCATGACAGGCCGACGACCTGTTGGAGCTCGATGAGTGTTTCCGCGAGGATCTTGGAGGGTTGTTGCGTGACGGTCAGGTGCGTGGAGAGCTTGTAGAGCAGCGAGAGTTCTTCGTAGGTTTCAGCGAGTTCTCCGCTGAGGCCGTTGACCTCTCCGCCGATGCGTTCGAGGCGCTGTGTGTCCTGCGACATCCACGCGAGTGTCTGTGCGAGTGTGTGTGCTTGTGCCTCGTCGATGAACGGGGTGGGCATTGCATTGAGCAGCGCCGCGGCGTCGAGTGATTTCTCTGCGCAGAGCGTATGGAATGATGGCGCGTTCAAGGTCTCGGTGGAGAGCGCGAGGATGGCGTGCAAAGCCCGGGGCATGGTGGCAGAGCCGCGGACCGCCGTACGCTGCGTGTGCCAGAACACAAGCCGGCACCCCGGCCAGAGCGTGACGACCGGTGCGTTGCCGGCCGACAGTGCGGGCCACTGTGCACGCACGGTGTCTGTGAACACGCGTGAGGTGGCGATGGCATGCGTCAGCGGCGTGGCGGCATCGATGACACGCGCACGGCCCGAGGGTTCCAGGCGCAGCAGCGTCAGGCCCATGTCGGTGATGCGATCAGCGAGCACGCGGTTGATCGGTGAGGAGTCGTGTTGGGTGGGGAGAGCGGTCACGCGGCGGCGGACTCCTTGCCTTTGCTGGTGACCCCTGATTGTCGATCGATCAACGTCTTGACACAGCCGAGCACGTCACGCGGGCTGAACGGCTTGCTGATGACCTCGGCGATGCGTGCGTGGTGGAGCTCGCTTGGTTCGAGTTTGAAACCGCGTGCGGTGAGCATGATGGCGGGGATGTAGAGGCAGCGCTCGTCCTTGCGGAGCTCGGTGCACATCTGCACGCCGGTGAGCCCGGGCATCTGGTAGTCGGTGATGATGAGGTCGGGCCGGTGCTCTTGCGCGAGCGCGAGGCCGTCGATGCCGTTGTCGGCGGTGAGCACGTCGTAGCCAGCGTTGCGCAGCTTGAGAGAGACGACGTGCAGGATGTGCGACTCGTCATCACAGACCAGGATCACGGGCTTGTCATTCATGTGCGGGCTCCCTGGCTCGGGCTCCCCCGGGTTAGATGGTGTGGGCTCCCAAAGCCGACTTAAGTGTTGTCGGCGATCGGGAGGGCGTACCTGAAGGTGCTGCCCTTGCCGACTTCACTTTCGACCCACACCCTGCCGTTATGAACGGACTCGATAACGTGCTTGACCAGATTGAGGCCCAGGCCCGTGCCGGTCGCGAGCTTGTTGTTGCTCTGCACGCGGAAGAACTTCTGGAACAACATGGGAAGGTCCTCGGCGGGGATGCCCGCGCCGTTATCGGTCACGCTGACGATGGCCTGTCGGTCGTGCTCGTCGACTTCGATCGCGATCTTCACCTGCCCGCCCTGCTGGGTGTACTTGATGGCGTTGCTCATCAGGTTCATCGTGGCCTGATAGATCATGTCGCGGTCTGCGTGGACGTCGAAGAACACCGGCGCAGCGATCTCGATGAGGGTGATGTTCTTGGCCTGTGCCTGCGGCTGAAGCACGTCGATGCACTCTTTGACGAGCTTGGGCAGGGTGACCAGCTCGCGGTGGACCTTGGTGACGCCCGACTCGATGCGACTGATCGAAAGGATGTTGTCGATGAGGCGTTGGAGGCGGTTGGTCTCGGACTGGACGATGTTGTAGAACTCGGCCCGGGTCTCTTCGTCGTGGGCCTCGCCGTCGATGAGCATCTCGATGTAGGCCTTGATGGACGACAGCGGGGTGCGCAGCTCGTGCGAGACCTTGGACACGAAGTCCGACTTCATCTCGGCGATCTCTTTGTCGCGGGTGATGTTGTGCAGGACGGTGACGACGCCCGCGGGGCTTGCGTCGTTGATGATGCGCGAGGAGGTGATCTGGTAGAAGGCCTCGCCGTCGCTGTCCTTGAGGTGGTGTTCGAGCGACCGGCGGAGGTGGTGGGTGGCCTGGGTGGTGTCCTTGATGAGCTTGGTGAGCCGTGCGTCGGTGATGACCTCGTCGACGGGGCGTTGCAATGCATCTTCAAGCTCGAAGCGTAGCGCCCGTGCGGCGGAGCCGTTGGCAATCATGACCTCGTGGAAGGCGTCGGTGACGATGACGCCGTCGCTGATGGCGTTGAGGATGGCTTCGAGGTTGCGTCGCTCGGCGTCGCTCACGCGGGACTCGATCTCGAATTGACGCAGCCGGGTCTGGAGGTCTTCGATGCGCTGGCTGGTCACGCGGGCGGCCTGGTCGAGTGCCTTGGCGGCGGCGTGCCATGGAGGATCGAGTCGTGGCGCGGAGCCCTTGCCGGTCTCAAGGACGCTGCGGGTGTACTGGATCAGTCGGCCTGCCTGCCTGCGTTGGGAGGCGTAGCCGGCGAAGCTCGCGAGGAAGCAGATGAGGCCCAGGCCCAGCGTGCATCCAACCGCGATGATGATCGTGAGGTTGCGCGTGTCGGCGTCGGGGATCTGGTTGTAGGCGACCGCGGCGCCGGTGCCGCATGCGGCTGCGGTTGCGAACAATTGAAGTGAGATGGACTTGATGGGTGCCACGTGTCGGGCTCCGGCTGTGTGTGTGTTGGTAAAGGTCAGAAGCCCTTGGACGCGTCGGTGATGGGGGCGGTCGTGGATGCTTCGCTCTGGCGTTGCTTCTTCACGTTGTCCAGAAGTTTTTGCGTACGGGCGTTGGCGGGTTCGATCTTGAGTGCCTGGTTGAAGGCGAGCTCGGCGGCGGCGAGTTTCTTGGCTTGCTGCAGGGCCATGCCACGCATCAAGAGGGGCGTGGGGTCTTGCGGGGTGAGCTTGGCGGCGTGGTCGTAGAGGCGCAGGGCGTTGTCGAGTTGTTCGCGCTTCTGCCAGACCATGCCGGCCATCAGGAAGCCCTCGCTGCGTGTGGGCGCGAGGTCCATGGCGCGCTGGGCGGCGATGAGCGTGCCGCCCGCGTCGTCCATCTTCCACGACAGCTCGCCGAGCTTGATCCAGTCGCCGACCTGCGAGCCGTCGATGCGGGTGAGGTCGATGTAGACCTGGCGTGCCTCGGGTGTTCGGCCGCACGCGAGCTCTGCCTGTGCGAGGAGTCGCATGAGGTCCACGCGTGGCGTGTGGTCGCTTTGCGCAAGGCGAGTGCGGAGGACGGTGCAGGCCTCGTCGGGCTGGCCGGCCTTGATGAGGGTGCGTGCGAGTTCTTCCTGCAGCATGCTGTCCTCGGGGGCGAGGGTGATGGCGGCGCGGAAGTAGTGGATGGCCTGGTCGGGCTGCTTCTGGAGGTTGCAGATGTGGCCGAGCATGATGCGGATGGCCGCGTTGGTGTCGAACTTCGTGAGCTTGCTTTCGAGCAGGGCTTGGGCCTCGTCGAGTCGGTTGAGGGCGACGAGCGTTTCAGCGACGGCGAGTGTGCGGGTCGCGTTGTCGGGGTCGAGGGTCTGGGCCTTGCGGTAGCGTTCGAGGGCGGGCTGGGTCTTGTTCCAGCGTTGATAGACGAGGCCCTGGTAGTAGTAGGGGTCTGCGTTCTTGTCGTTGATCAGGATGGCTTGGGCGAAACATTGGTTGGCGCGTTCGAGTTCGCCGCGCTCGATGAAGACTCTGCCGGCGAGGGTGAAGAGGCCCGGGTGCGACTGATCGACCGCGAGCGCTTCGAGGAGCGTCTTCTCGGCCGAGTCGAGCTGGCCGGTCTCGAACTGGTTGGTGGCGGTCTCGAGCATGACGTGAGATCGCATCTTGTTCCAGCGTCCGCCGGCGTCGGCCTTCCATTTGTCCCGGCTGGAGCCGGCTTTGCAGCCGGTGGTCGCCAGCGGCGCGAGCAGGGCGGCGCTCAGGAGGCACAGGAACAGGGTGTGGGTCGTGCGGCGTTGGGGGGTCTGGCGTGTCATCTCGTCGGTCTCGCTTTCTAAAGGTCCGGACGTGGGGGCTGAGAGGGTTATGACGTGTCTTTAATGTCGGAAAGAAGAAGGGCGGCCTTTCGACCGCCCTTTGCGTTATGGGACTATGAGTTGTGTTTTACTTGCCGGCCTCGGTGACGAGCTGGCGGTAGTAGTCGGTGACCGGGTCTTCGCCTGCCGACACGGGGACTTCCGTGATGGCGGCGCTGGAGGTCGTGTCGTCTTCGAAGTTGAGAGTGGTCTGCGGGGCCTGCTCAACCTGTTCGATCTCTGCGGCCTGCTCGGCGGGCTGGGCGGGGGTGGTGACGACCTCGTCGACCATCCATGCGCTCTGCTCGGTGGTCTGGGTCGGGGCGGGTGCCTCGACGACCGCGGGCGTTTCGGTCACGACCGGCGTGGATTGCACTTCGATCACTTCTTCGATCTGGGCGACCTGCACGGGTGCGGGCGCTTCTTCGAGGGTGATGGCGACGGGCGCGGCGGCGGGGGCCGGGGTCACGGGCACTTGCGACACGGCGTCTTCGGGGCTGATCTGGCTGACCTGGTCATCGACCATTGCGTCAAAGACGTTGGTCAGCTGACGGCGGTCGAAGTAGGCGATCTGGTCGCCGGTGATCTTCTGCTTGAGCGCCAGCGCGTCAGCCGAGGTGGGCGCGAGGTGCAGGGCGAGGTTGGTGTGCCAGAGGGCCTTTTGGTTGTCGCCGGCGGCAAGTGCTTGCTGCGCGGTGAGCAGGTTGGAGGAGACGAGCTTGTCGTTGCTCCAGGGCAGCAGGCCGTTGCGTGCACCGATCATGCGGTTGCGGATGTTCTCGTTGGCGGCGGCTGCGCCCTTGGCGAGCTGCGCGGACTCGACGATGGAGGGCTTGATGAGGAAGATGACTTCCGAGCGCGTCATCGTGTTGTCTCGGCCCTGGAACGCGGCGCCCAGGAGCGGGATGTCGCCCAGGCCGGGGACCTGGTTTCGTCCGTAGGTGGTGTCTTCTTTGAAGAGGCCGCCCAGGACGATGGTCTGTCCGTTGTCAACGATGACGTTGGTGACGAGTTCCTGCGTGGTCTCGTTGGGGATGGTGAACCCTTCCTGGATGGTGACTTCGCCGTCGGAGATCGCGGGGCGGAGTTCCATGCGGATGGTGTTGTTGTGCGAGATGAAGGGTCGCACGGTCAGTTGCGTACCGACGTCGAGGAACTCGACCGACTGCGTCTGGCTGGTGTCGGTCACGGTGGTGCTCAGGTAGCCGAGCCGTTCACCGACGAGCAGGTCTGCCTTTTGCCGGTTGAGGACCAAGATATTGGGCTTGGCCATAACGGTGGTGTCGGTGACCGAGTCGAGTGCACGGACGAAGACAGCGGCGTCTGAGCCGACGTAGCCGACCTTCACGCCGGACTTGCCGGCGGCAACGTTACCGACGCCGGAGGTGACGGCCCCGCCGCCGTCGCCGGGGGCGTTATTGCCCGCACCGGAGATGAGTCCCGTGACGGCGTTGAGCGGGTTGCTGAAGTTGAACGCGCTGAGGTTGCTGAACACCGAGAAGTCGACGCCGAAGGCGTTTTCTTCGCTCAGGCGTGCCTGCAGGACGGTGGCTTCGATGAGGACCTGCTTGGGTCGCTCGTCGAGCTCGTGGATGATGGCCTCGATGGCGGCGATGTTCTCTTCGTAGTCACGGAGGACCAGGGCATCGGACATGGCGTAGCCGTTGCCGCCGGCGTCGGTAGAGCTGGGCTGGAAGCCGCTGTCGGCCTCGGAGGAGAAGGCGACCGAGCCGGCCGAGCTCTTCATGGTCTCGGCGATGGTCTTGGCGTCCTCACCGTTGAGGTAGTTGAGGCGGACGATCTTGGTGATCATCTTGCGGTTGGCGGCCTGGCGCTCTTCCCACTCGGCCTTGGTGTAGACGTAGATGAAGTTGCCTTTTTCCTCGTAGGCAAAGCCGTTGGGCTCGAGGACGGCGTTGAGGGCCTCGGCAAAGGTCACGCCGTAGAGGTCGGCGGACACGGTGCCCGAGACGGACTTGCTGGTGACGATGTTCTTCTGTGATTGGATCGAGAGCAGCTGGAGCACCTTGGCGATCTCGAGGTCCTTGACCGCCAGGTCGATCCGGCCGAACGAGTCGACCTGCACGGCCTTGGCGTCGTTGGCCGCGCCTTCGCCGTTGACCTCGAAGAGTCCCTCGGGCTGGGCCGGCGCTTGAGCGGAGGCGATGCCTGCGATCAGGGCCGAGGTGGTGAACGTGACGAAACGCTTTTTCATGTTTGGCTTGGTGCCCATCCGGGGTGCTCCTTGACTTGAACTCGACTCTGATCGGCGGGGGGTTGCCCCATGTGTATTGGCTCGGTTCACAGGCCCAAACGGACCCGAACCCCTTCCATCTCGAGCACCACGGCCCGGGCTTCCACGGTCAACACCGTGAAGCCCTTCCAGACCTGGCCCGTCCGCAGCAGCTCGCCATCGAGGAGGACCATCGGGTCCTCGCCTTCAACGATGCTCTGCAGACGCAGTGCCCTGGCCGCCGACACGACGGCCACCTGACGTTGATAGTCGGATATCCCGGGTGCTAACTTGGGCTCTATGGGCAAATCAGAGAGACTTAAGGTCCGTTTGTACTGACTGGGGTCTAACTTGAACAGGTCACGGGCCGCAGGAGCAGGTAAAACCAGCGAAATCTTGCGGGTTTCCGCCTTGGCGGGCTTTGCAGCGCCCGCGTCCGATGCGTCCGAGAACATGTCTGCGATGCCCGCGGATGCCGTCCGAGGCACCTGCTTGAGCATCAGCCGGCCCCAAAGCAGCATCCCGATCGCCAGCATCGCCACGATCAGCGTCGTCTTGAACGGCGAGCCACGCAGCTCCGCGATGTAATCGTCGATGATCCGTCTCATCGTGAAACCTCCTTGCCGTCACTAAAAAACGTCGTCAGACGCATCGAGGCACGCACCAGAGGGGCGCCGCCGTCCTGGCCCAAGCCCTGGCCACCACCCGACTCGCGTGAAAGCGACAGACGCACCTCATCCACTACCGTCAAACGACGCTGGCCCTCGATCGCTCGAAGCGTGTCCGCGAAGCTCAGGAACGGCGTCTGCATCTCAAGCGACAGTGGGATCGTGCTGTAATCGCGGAACCGCTTAAACTCCTCGGCGTTCAGAGAGCGATCCTGAATGTCGGGTCGTTGCAGCGAACGATCGATCGACCGCAGCAGGTCGCCCAGCGCCGGCTGCTCGGGAACGAAATACGCATCGTGGTCCACCGACTTGCGCAGCTC
>DAIOEG010000119.1:0-7622 GCA_036746415.1 Phycisphaera sp.
AGAGCGCACCCTTCACACGGGTGAAGTCACAGGTTCGAGTCCTGTATCGCCCATTGCTTCTTGCGGTTTCCGGCTTCGTCATTGGAATCGAGTCTTCCCGGCCACCCCTCATGTGATGGGCGGTGCGGCGTAATTGAGGCTGTCGGGTGCAGGGGGCGGCCCTTTTCGGGGCCCGGGGTGTTACGCTCGATCTGCCTGGCACCCTCCGGAGGTACCGCGTGCCCCTCACCACCCGTGACCTACGCCGCCGGTGGAAGCCACACAAGGAGCGGCTGTCGGCGCTGGCCGAGGCCCACCCGACGGCCGTGCGGTTCCATCGGGCGTGCAGCTGGCTGCAGAAGGCCGAGACGATGTTGGCCGACCCGGCGACCGCGCGAGACCCGGCTTCGCAGGACCTGGTGCTGCTCTGTCAGTGGACGGCGTTCAACGCGCTCTATGGGCAATGGGACGAGAACCACAGCGAGCCGCTCGGGGACCGGCCGTCGTGGCGGGCGTTTCTCGACCGTGTGTTGAAGCTCGACGCCGACGGGCGGGTGAGCGGCGTGCTGCAGCAGAAGCAGAAGCTGGTGCTGGCGATTCTGGACGACGCGTACCTCGCGGGGTTCTTTTGGCGTGACCCTTCGACGGGCCGGGCGCTGCAGGGCACGAAGATTCGCCGGGAGGCGCCGCTGATGTTCAAGCAGCAGCGCTGGCCGCTGTTGCTGGAGCGGTCGGTGGAGCCGGTGTACTTCCTGCGGTGCCAGCTCGTACACGGCGGGGCGACGCTGGGCGGCCGGCTGAACCGCGACTCGCTGCGTCGCTGCACGGGCTGGATGGCGGAGCTCCTGCCGGCGGTGCTGGAGGTGTGGATCGAACGCGGCGCCGAGCAGGACTGGGGGCCGATGTGCTACCCGCCGGTGGGTGCATCGGTGGGATCACGTCGGTAACTCACGCCCGTCGTGCGCCTCAACTACGGCTGGGGCTTGGGGTTCGGTCGGCGATCGGGCTGGTGGGGGCGGAGCGGGTGGTGAGTGTGCGGGAGAACGTCTGGACGGGCGGGGTGCCGAAGGAGCGGCGGCTGGCGGGGCTGGCGCTTCGGCTGCCGGGGTACGCGGTGGTGCGGGGGGAGGTCGTGTGACCGACACCTCACGCCGACTTGCGGCCCCCGCGGCCCCGCCGCCGCGGGGGCGTCGCGCCGCCGGCCGCGAACATCGGCTCCAACTCCCCCCTCACCTTCTCCAGCGCCGTCGCCACCCGACCAAACGGGCGGTTGCTGTAAACGTCCGCCAACTCGTCGCCGGCGACCGGCTGACCGTGACACAGGAACACGCCCGCGACTTCGCCGTCGCTCTGCTGACGCACGGGGTTGCGGCGGTTTTGCGGAGGTACTTGAAGGAAAGGCGAGGGAACCCGGGGGCGGCCGTCGTCACCAGATCCAGCAGGCGGTTCCAGGCGTTCGAGATACGCGGGCGGTTGTACAGCTCACCCCGCGGCGTCACCAGAAAGTAGCCGGGCTCAGCCGCCTTGACGCGTCGTCGCGACTGCACGACCCGGCGAAGCGCCGCGACGGTCTCCGGCCAGAGCGTGTGCTCGCCGTAGACGCCGGACTTGTGGCGGATGCGGCGGATCATCGGTGGTGAACCTTCGAGATCGACCTCGCTCTGCTGGAGGCCGTGCAGGTCCGCCTGAGTGAAGCCGCAGTTGAGGGCCAGCAGCATCATCAGGCGGACCTGCTCGGTGCCGGCCGCGTAAAGCGTGGCCAGCTGCTCGACGCTGTAGACCTTGACGCCCGACGCCTGGCGTGCGACCTCCGCGTGGGTGCGCAGAACGCGGTAGTTGACCTTGAGCACATCAGGCGTGTCGGCCGGGCGCTTCCACGTGAACTCCCCCCGTGCGGTGGAGCCAGTCGAGGAAGCGCTTGAGCGTGCGGAGCCGGTGACGGACGGTCTCGAGGGCCAGCGGTTTGCCGGTGTGCTTCGTCGGCGGGCGGCTGGTCCAGTAGCTGACGATCTTCTCGATCGCGTCGATACCGAACGCTGACAGCGGCCGGTCGTCCATCGCTTCTTGCATGGCGATCGCGCCCTCGGACTCCTTCCGGCCGAACTCTTTGCCGGGGTACTTCACGTCCCGGGCGTAGGTGGCGTAGGCGTCGAGGGCCTCGTGCAGCCGACGGGTGCCGGCCACGGACATTGCCGGGGCTTCGACGTCCCCGGAGACGGCTTCGGTGATCGCCCCGATCTGCTGCTCCAGCTTGATCAACTCGACCTGGGAGCGGGTGAACACGCGGGCCAATTCGAGCGCATCCTCTCGCGACGATGGCTCGCCCTCGCCCTCGCCCTCGCCCTCGCCCTCGCGGGTGAACGCGATCATCGTGTAGCTGCGGCGGAGCTGGTGAACCCGACGCCGGTAGTCCACCGCCCCTTCCCCGGCTGCCCGTGGCACCACCACCGACGGGTCGCCCCGGCGGATCGCCTCGGCGATCACGAGCGCGTGCGGTGTCCAGATGGGGTGAGCGAGCGCCGCCGGCGGTGGCTCCGGGCGTGTCACGCCGGAGAACAGATCGTGTCGCCAGCGGTCGGCGTTGCCGAGCCGAGTACGAAGCCGATGGTGCGGTAGTACCGCCCGCGATCCTGGCTCAGAGACGTCTTGTGATGTCGCCCCACATCGTGCTCCCGGTCACCAAGACCGGCCACCGCGCGGCCCAACAGGCCTGCCGAAGCGGCCGAAATCGTCAATTCCGGGCCGGGAAATCGTCACCGAAATCGTCACTATTTCGTCAACAGAGCCAATGGCCCCGTTTGTCAGTCGATCTCGGAGACCCGCTTTTCCGGCCCAACTGGCGTGATCGTAGTGGGTTACGGAAAAGCCGGCAAGAAATGAGAAGTGGAGCTGAGCGGGCTCGAACCGCTGACCTCCTGCATGCCATGCAGGCGCTCTCCCAACTGAGCTACAGCCCCTTGAGGGGAAGGACGACTATAACGAGCGTTGCCGGGGGATTCAAATGAGCGGCACGGCTGGGCGTGGAGCGAGGAGTGGGGAGTGGTTGGAACGAAGGGGTCATGGTGAGGAGTCGCAGTTGGGAAGCGCCAGACGTTTGACTGATCCCTGATCCCTGATCTCTGACCCCTTTCCCGTGCCTGGGGCTCATCGCTATCATGAATTTAGTCACAGCAGAACCCGTAGCTCAGCTGGATAGAGCGCGTGCCTCCGGAGCACGAGGTCGCAGGTTCGAATCCTGCCGGGTTCGTTTGAGGGGCGGGTCAGCTCGATGCACGCTATATCCATCGGTTGGCCTTTATCCGCTTTTCTGCTGGTGGTGCCACAGGCCGTGATCTGCACCGCTGGGGAGTTGCGCTGTGTAGGGGCAAATCTGCGTTGTGGGTGGGTGTGGTCACGCCCCGCAACCTGCGCTTCATCCACCGCTCTTGTCTAATCCTGTTCGGATTTCTTTCTGATCGCGGAGAGCACCCAAGCAAGCCGCGCCTCATCGGCAACTTGGCTGTCGCACTTCGGATTGTCCACAGCGATCGACGCCATGTACCTGCGCGCAACGGCGGCGTCAGCGGTCAGTCCGGGTCGCCCTTGCCGGCGCATTGGACCCAGACTTGCCGTGTGCGCGGGCCGTCGAACTCGCAGAGCCAGACGCCTTGCCACTGGCCGAGCTTCAGTCGGCCGCGCTCGACGATGATGCTCACGCTGCTACCCATCATGGTGGCCTTCACGTGCGCGGCGCTGTTGCTTTCGGCGTGTTTGTAGAACGGCTGCGACCACGGCACCATCGCGTCCAGCTGGGCCAGCACGTCGTGCTTCACATCCGGGTCCGCGTTCTCCTGGATCGTGATGCCGGCCGTGGTGTGCGGCACGAACACGGTCACGACGCCTTCCTTAATCGCAGCGCTCTCGACCGCATCACGCACCTGCGACGTGACATCGACCACGTGCGAACGGGACTGTGTCCGGACCTCGAATGACTGCGTGCTGTGCATCGGTTTGCCTTGAAAGGGTGACAGTGGAAATCGCAGAAGATCACTCCGTCGCTCGAATCAGGCGTCTGGGACTTTGATCGTAACACGGTCCTGGAGAAGCTCGCGTTCAAGTCCTTCGTCAATTTTTTATAAGGATGGGGGCCAGCCGTTTTGTGTATCGGACCCAGATATAGAGCTTGCTCTCATCCAACCTGTCGCAGTTCTCAACCCGAACGATGCGATTTTCTTGGAGCCAGCACCGATCAAGCCATTCGGATGCACTCAACAAATAGTGGCAATCACTTTCATGCTGTGCAGAAACTGTGATTCTTTGATTCGGCATGCCATGTCATCCTGCACCTCATGGGGCCATGAGGCAAGAGAACTGGGGTCTGACGGCTCCGATGCTTTCAAGATCTCCGTTTGAATGAGTCAGCCCATCCCGCACGAGCCAGGCGCTTTGCCGCAGCCGCAGCTCCCGCTGTGGACATGTCCACTCGACCCGCCCCATGACGCGTGGGTCGAGCGTTCGCCGCCGCCGGTGGCGAAGACGCTGTGCTTGCGGGCGGTCTTGTCGCTGCCGCAGTGGTCGCAGCGCAGCAGTGCATCCGCGTCGGCCATGCGGCGGATGGCTTCGGTGGTCTTCAGACAGGCCTTGCATTCGTACTCGTAGACGGGCATGGGTGGCTCCTTAAAACACACTATAGATAGACAGGGATGACATCGGCAGATTCGTCGGGCGTGAACAGGTCCTTCGGCATGATGGCGTGGTTGAAGCGTTCGATGGGGGTGGCGTGGTCGACGTGGAACGGGCCGATGTGCGTGCGGCGCAATGCTGCAAGGTGCCCGCCGGTGCCCAGCGATTGGCCCAGGTCTCGCGCGATCGAGCGCAGGTAGGTGCCCTTGCCGCATGTGACGCGGAGGTGCAGGTCGGGCCAGTCGTATCGGACGATGTCGATGGCGTGGACGTGGACGGTGCGTCGTGGGAGCTGGACGGGGTTGTGGTCGTAGCGTGCGAGCGAGTACGCGCGCCGGCCGTTGACGTGGACGGCCGAGTAGCTGGGCGGCTGCTGGGCGAACAAGCCGATCATCGGCAGAAGCCCCGCGCGGATGTCTTCGAGCGTCGGCGGGGCGTCGACGTGGACGGGCTGCAAGGCGGTGTCGAGGTCATCACTGGGCGTGAAGGCGTCGAGCCGGACGTGTGCCTCGTACGTCTTGGCGTGGTCCATCCAGCCGGCGAGGGTGCGTGTCGCATCACCAACGCCCACGATGAGCAGGCCCGTGGCGAGCGGGTCGAGCGTGCCGGCGTGTCCGCACTTGACGCGGCGATTCAGCGACGGGTCGCCCTGTTGCAGCGCAAACTGGGCGGCACCAATGCGCGCGGCGCGACGCACACGCCGGATGACGGACATCGAACTCATGTACAGCGGTTTGTCGACGAGCAGGAGGCCGTGCATGGTGAAGGGATTGTAGAAATGAGAAAGCCCACGTTCAGTGAACGTGGGCTTGATCGGTTGCGTGGATGCGTTACGACTTCATGTTGCTGATGAACGCATCGGCCTCAGAGATGGAGGCCTCCATGTCCTTGATCAGCGCTTCGATGTCGGAGGTCAGCTCGGCATCGACGCCTTGGAGCGAGGCGATGGCCTGGGCGTTGAGGTTGTGCTTCAGGAACAGCACGCGGTTCTTGAACTTGGTCAGCACCGGGTCCATCGTCGCGGCTGACTTGTCCATCTTGCCCACGAGCGCTTCGTAGCTGCCCTTGGTCTGGTCAAGCAGCGACTGGCTCTGGGCTTGGAGCGACGGGTCGTCTTTGATCTGCGCGATCTCAGTTTCCCACTCGGTGAAGAGCGCCTTGGCGACGTTCTTTACGCTGCCGATGCGGTCGCGCACCGTGCCGGCCCGGCTCTCGGCACGCTCGTACTCCTTGTTCAACTTGTTGTACGCCGCTTCGAGGTTGCCACCGTCAAAGTTCACGACGCTCTTGAACTGCTCAAGCGTCGTCGTGAACTGCTCCTTCGCGACTTCCTGCGACTTCTGCGCATCTTCCACGCGGTCCACGAGCCGTTCACGCTTGGCGTATCCAAGCCAGGACTCCGACAGGTTGTAGCCGCTCTCACGCACGGTCTGACACCCAGACACCGGCAGCAGCAGCGACCCCACCACCACCGACAACGCGAAACGACAAAGGGGGCGATCCAACATCTGAATAATCTCCAAAAGGGTTGAGGGTAAACCACCATCTTACCCTGAACGCTCAACGCAGCCAGCATCGACTGCAGTCGATGCAACGACCCCGTGTGCGTGGCCGGCGTACTGCTCATGGCGATGGGCATAAGTCTCCAGGTCGGCCATGCCCGTGCGCCAGAACGACCGGAACGACTCGGCGTCGCTCCACCACTGGCCCGATTGGCGCAACCCCGGCCAGGGCTGCAGCCCCGGCGAGTACTTGCTCACGCGCTGGCGGATCATCTTCACCGCCTTGTCCTCGCCGATGCTCGTGACCATGTTCTCAAAGTGGTTCAGCACGAGCTGCGCACGCTCCACACGCGCAAGAGCCGGCGGGTCTTCACCGCACGCGAGTCGATGCGCGATGTCTCGGAACAACCACGGCTGGCCCATCGCGCCGCGCGCGACCATGACGCCGTCGCACCCGGTCACCGCGATCATGCGCTCCGCGTCGGCGGGCGTGGTGATGTCGCCGTTGCCGATGACGGGGATGTCGGGGTGTCGCTTCTTCACCGCCTCGACGGTCATCGCGATGCCATCCAAACGGACGGAGGGCTTGAACAACATCGTCGTCGTCCGCCCATGCACCGTGATCGCCGCGATGCCCACGTCGCACAACCGGGGCGGCAGCGAGTCAGCCACGATGCACGAGTCATCCCATCCCAGGCGGATCTTCGCCGTCACCGGCACGCGCACCGACTTCACCACCGCCGACGCGAGCTCGACCGTGCTGTCGGGGGCGCACAAGAGCTTGCTCCCGCCGTGCTTCTTGGTGACCTTGTCGACCGGGCAGCCCATGTTGATGTCGATGATCGTCGCGCCGTGCGCCTCGGCCCAGCGCGCGGCCTCGCACATCACCACCGGGTCGCTCCCGTAGATCTGCATGCACACCGGTTTGTCGTCCGGGCTCGTCGCCGCCCGCCACATCGCCCGGTCCGCCTCCCGCAACAGCGAATGCGGGCACAGCAGCTCTGTGCTGGTGAGCCCCACCGCGCCGTACGTCCCGTCGCCCACATCATGCGCCCCGCCCACATGTTCCGGTCGGCACGGCACACCTCGCACGCTGCGCACCACCAGCCGATACGCAAGGTCAAAGTACCCCGCAACGGGCGCGAGAAAGAGGTTGTTACGCAGCAAGACGCTGCCGATGCGGAGCGCGGGCATGATGAGAGTTTATCGCGGATGGAGTAAACATCGGAATCCTCCGCAGATGACGCCGATGGACGCAGAAAAAGACAAACAAAAAACGATCGCAGCATTTAATCAACGAAGTATGACACGTCGTTAGCGGGATGTCCGCATGACATCTGCGTCGGTCTGCGTCCATCTGCGGAAGAAGTTTTAACGGACAACCAACGCTCACCCGTTCGCGCGGTTCTTCGCCGCTTCGAGCAGGAGCTTGCGGGCTTCGCCGACGAGGTAGAACGAGCCGGTGACGAGGATGAGGTC
>DAIOEG010000120.1:0-7544 GCA_036746415.1 Phycisphaera sp.
GGAGAACCATGTGTCGAGGACGTCGGGGTCTTGGGTGAAGCCGTCCACTACTAAAGCATTGATCGCTTCGTGATCATCCGCATTTCTGACGCATACGAATCGTGTTGGTTGTTCTGGATCGCCGGTCACAACTCCTTGAATCGCTTGCAAATCATGCCAGACGATACGATTCTCTGATTCCCATCGGCGCAACATTTCGATCACATCCCCGCTTCTTGTTCCGCCAGACATCCCTCCATAGATGCCGGATCTGCTCCACACCGGGATGCGATGTCCCCACCACAGTTGCCGTGAGATGCACCAGTCGCGGATGTTTTCGTGCCATTGCTGGAAGGTCTTGGCGTAGCGTGCGGGGGTGAACATCAGGCCCGTATCTTGCGGCGATGTCGCATACGAGCCGCGACCGTGAGGGAGCGGGGCATGCGGCGGATCGCTTGACTCGTTGCGGGGGTTGGTTTGGTTTTGATCGAGTGGGTTGGGTTGCATGCCCCGCTCCCTTACGGTCGCGGCTCGTAATGAGCTTGCGTGCAGGTCGTATGTTGCGCCCAGATCAACGCCTTGGTCTTGCAGGACGTATCGGCGGGCGGCACTCACGTTGTCGAGGTCGTTGAGGTAGCGCGTGCTGCCGTGACGGGTCCACACCTTCTCATCATTGATGAGATTGTCGGTGCGCAGCTTGCGGGTCGCGTAGGCCTTGAAGTCATTCATGACTTTTTCGGGGGTCGCGTCGGCGGTCACGACGGTGTGGACGTGATTTGTACGAACATTTGCGGCTTGAAGCAGCCAGCCGCGGTGGTTGCAGACCTCGATGATGGCGCTGAGGACGGCTTGTCGCTGTGACGCGTCGAACCTGACGGGCGGCCCGGCCATGGCACGTTGGTCGGCCTGCTCATAGGCCGGCAGGGTTTCGAGGAGTGGTGTACCGGGGATGTTGTGATTTCGATCAACGCTGCCGCGCTCGTCGTGGTGAAGGTGTGTTCCGTAGGTTGTGAAGGTGATGAGGTAGTGTTTGCCGTCGGGCCGGGGGGTCTCTTGTTTCGATGAGGGGTGTGGGGTTGCATGCCCCGCTCCCTCACGGTCGCGGCTCGTTGTTGTGGCTGTGCGTTGGGAGGGGTGCATGGCGCGCAGGGCGGCGCCGGCGAGTTGGTCGTCGGTGACTTTGACGTACCACTGGTCGGAGAGGTAGGGCTCGATGGGGCTGTGGGATCGGTAGGAGTGGCCGACGGCGTGTCGGTAGGGCTTGATGTCGGCCATCAGGTGGTGGTCTTTGAACCACATGACGATTGCGCGGCGGGCGTCTTCGCGGGAGAGGCCGAGCAAGGGGAGCATGTGGCTCAACCCGTGGAGCGAACCAGATGCTTCGCTGCGCTCAGCATCGGCGTGTGTTGGATATTGCCATTCTTCCGGGGGCCAGCCGTGGTCTTTGGAGATGGTGGCATCGGGGGCCATGATGTTGATGATGGGGAGGTTGTGTCGTTGGCCGATGTCGTAGTCGTTGGTGTCGTGTGCGGGCGTGACTTTGAGGAAGCCCGAGGCCATGCGTGCTTTGGGGTCGTCGCTTTGTTCGCTGGGGATGACGACGTAGTCATCACCGATGATGGGGATCACTCGCCCGACGATGGGGAGTTGGACGTGTTGGCCGATGAGGTGGGCGCGCTGCGGGTCTTTGGGGTTTACGGCGACGGCGGTGTCGCCGAGCATGGTTTCGGGTCGGGTGGTGGCGACGGTGATGTAGTCGCCGGTGGGGTGCCAGGGGGCGGGGGAGGCAGACGCTTCGCCCCCTGAGAGGGGCTTAGCGTCGGCGTGGGGGGGGTGTTGTTGCACGAGGGGGTACTTCATGTAGTAGAAGTTGCCATCGACTTCGTGCATCTCGACTTCGTCGTCGGCGAGCGCGGTTTGTGTGACGGGGTCCCAGTTGACGAGGCGCTTGCCACGGTAGATCAGGCCGTCTTTGAAGAGTTGGAAGAACGCTTCGCGCACGGCCTTGCTGCGCGGCTCGTCCATGGTGAAGGCCTGGCGGTCGTAGTCGCAGGAGCAGCCCATGACTTTGAGCTGGTCGGTGATGCGCTGTTCGTATTCGTCTTTCCACTTCTGGATTTTTGTGACGAAGGCGTCGCGGGTGAAGTCGGTGCGGCGTTTGCCTTCTTCAGCGAGGACGCGTTTTTCGACGACGGTCTGGGTGGCGATGCCCGCGTGGTCCGTGCCGGGCAGCCAGCAGGCGTTGTACCCGGCCATGCGGTGGTAGCGGGTGAGGATGTCCTGCAGCGTGTTGTTGAGGGCGTGGCCGAGGTGGAGCGCCGCGGTGACGTTGGGCGGGGGGATGACGATCGAAAAAGGGGCAGCGCCCTGAGCGCTCGCGTTGGGCTCGGCGTGGAACGCCTTGGCATCGAGCCACCGCTGGAGGATGGCGGGCTCGACTTGCTTGGGGTCGTATTGAGAGGGCAGGGCGGAGGGGGTGACGGTCATGGGCGTATGGGTGTGGGCGGAGTGAGGGCGTGGGCCTGTCTGCGGTAGTCGCTGGGGCTCTGGCCGGCGTGGTCGTGGAAGCGTCTGGAAAAGTAGAACGGGTCATGATAACCCACACGCTCGGCGACCTGTGCGATGGAGAGGCCTGTGCGTTCGAGGAGCTGCCGGGCGCGTTGGATACGCTGGTCGTGGAGGTATTGCAGGGGCGGCCGGCCGAGCTGCTGGCGGAAGAGGTGCGCGAAGCGCGAGGGCGAGAGGTGCGCAGCGCGGGCGAGGTCGTCGACCGTGATCGGCTGGTCGAGCTGCTGGTGGATGCGTTCGAGGGCGGGCGCGAGGCGGGGGTCGAGTCGGTCAGAGAGGGCGGAGCGCGTGAACGTCGACGAGGCCTCGGCCAACAGGAGCAGCGCCGCCTCGAGGGCGTTCATGGCCCGTTCGATGCGGAGCAGCCCGGTCGACCGCTCGGCCCGGACCATCTCGGCCAGACGTCGCTGGACGCGCTCACGGATAGCGGGATCCTCCAGCCGGTGGAGCCAAAGCCCCGGCAGCGCCTCGGGGCCGGGGAGGTAGGGTTGCCAAGTGGCGGGTGCCTGGAGGTGGGCCCAGATCATCTCCCAGTGGTCCGCCAGCGGAGAGGTCTGATAATCCTGCGGCGAGCTGGGGCGGTAAATCGTGACGTCGCCAACTTTTGTGTCGATGTGCGAGCGCTCCCACGTCATCCGTCCAGAGCCGGCGACGGTGAAGATGAGTAGGTAATCCCTGCTGCCCGACGGCCTCCAGACGTGGTACCCGGCTGGCTGGGTCCAGTGGTCGGTAAGCAGATTGGGGACCGCTGGCGCGGGTGTTTCCGTGCGGACGGCAGAGGACGACATGACAGGATTGTACAGGTCAAGAGCGGGGGCGTCCATCGCATTGACGTGGTTGAGAAGTGATACTTGCGGTCCCTTCGCACGGGAACGACGGCCCGACGGGTCGCTTTGAGGAATCGGACGATGCAAGCAGACACGCAGCAGCGGATGCAGATCGGTGAGTGGGAGCTGGCCGGGTGGGACCGGGACGGGTATGTGGTGGTGCGCGGGCTTTGGTCGGCCGAGGAGGTCGCGGCGTGTCGGCGGGTGTTTGACGGGATGATCGAGCGGGGCGAGGCGGTCCCGGGTCACTGGGACCCCAACCCCGCCAGCGACCAGCCGGTGAAGAGGTACCCGCGCGTGATGCACCCGCACCGCTTTGATGCGACCAGCCGGGCGATATTGCTGGACAGCCGGATCGAGCGCGTGCTCGCCGCGCTCATGGGCGAGGAGCCGATCGCGACGCAGTCGATGTTCTACTTCAAGCCGCCCGGCGGCAAGGGGCAGGCGCTGCACCAGGACAACTACTACCTGCGTGTCCGTCCCAAGACGTGCGTCGCGGCGTGGACCGCGATCGACCCGGCGTTCCCCGACAACGGCGGGCTCTACGTCTGCCCCGGCACGCACACGATGGAGGTGAAGTGCCCGACGCTCGCCAACCCCGATGAGAGCTTCACCACCGACTTTGTCGCGCCGCCCGCGGGCATCACGCCCGTGCCCGTCGTGCTGGAACCCGGCGACGTGCTCTTCTTCAACGGCAGCGTCGTGCACGGCAGCCGACCCAACAAGACCAAAGACACCTGGCGGCGCAGCTTCATCTGCCACTACGCGCCCGCCAGCGCCACGCACATGTCGCAGCACTACCGGCCGATGCTGCGGTTCGACGGCAGCAGGTTCGAGTTTGAGATCGAACAGGGCGGCGGGCCGTGCGGCAAGGAGTTCGTCGTGAGCGGTGACGAGCCGACCGACTGGAAGAAGGCGCTCGACGCGGGCATGGTCCCGATGTCGACAGGCAGCATCCCGGGGTGAGCGGGGGGTTGGTTGTGGACAAGAGGCCAGACGCTTCGAGCGGGGGACTCTCAGCGTCGGCGTTTGTCCTTGAATCAAGAAACGCTGGATTTACCTGCGTTTCTTGCGTTCTTTGTACTTGGGTTTGTCGGGCTTGTTGTTCTTGAGTGAGCCCAGCGCGTTCTTGCCGGACATGAGGCCCTGGAGCGCGGCGGGGTTCATTTGGGACATGGCCTTGACCTTGCCGAGCATGCCCAGCCCGGACATGGCCTGACCGAGCTGGCTGACCATGCCGAAGCCCTTGACGAGTTGGGACACGTCTTGCTGGCCGGTGCCTGATCCGCGCGAGATGCGTCGTCGTCTTGAGTTGTCGAGCAGGTCGATGTCTTTGCGTTCGTCGACGCTCATCGAGTTAATGATGGCTTCGGTGCGGTCGATGTCGCGTTCGTCCATCGGGAGGTCTTTGAGTTGCGAGCCCACGCCGGGCAGGAGGCCCAGCAGGGATTTCATGCTGCCCATGCGTCGCATCGCGCGCAGCTGCTTCAGGAAGTCGTCCATGGTGAGCTTGCCGGTGGCGAGTTTTTCGCTGATGGCCAGGGCTTCTTCTTCGCTGACTTCCTGCTGCGCTTTTTCGACCAGCGATACGACGTCGCCCATGCCGAGGATCCGGCCGGCGATGCGGGTGGGATGGAAGGGCTCGATGGCGTCGAGCTTCTCGCCGGTGCCGATGAACTTGATGGGCTTGCCTGTGACTTCGCGGACGGACAGCGCGGCGCCACCGCGTGTGTCGGAGTCGAACTTGGTGAGGATGATGCCGTCGAGCTCGAGCTGCTGGTTGAAGGCCTTGGCGGAGTTGACTGCATCCTGCCCGGTCATCGCGTCCAGCACGAGGAAGATGTGGTGTGGCTGCAGCGCCGCGTTCACCTTGCGCAGCTCACCCATGAGTTCATCGTTGATGTGCAGCCGGCCGGCGGTGTCGAGGATGAGCACGTCGGCCTTGTCGGATTGTGCTTTTTTCAAGGCGTTTTTGCACACCTCAACGGCAACGCCCACGGCCTTGCCGTACTCGGCGCAGCGCTCCGGCTCGCCGTGAAACAACACACGGCCACCTTTGCCAAGCGACGCGTCGGCCTCGACTTGTTGCGCGAGCACCTGCAACTGCAGCACGGCTGCGGGGCGTTGCAAGTCGGCCGCCGCGAGCATCACGGTCTTGCCCTGTTTCTTGAGCATCGCGGCGAGCTTGCCGCAGGTGGTCGTCTTGCCCGAGCCCTGCAGGCCCGACATCATCACGATCGTCGGGCCGGGCGAGACGAACATGATCCCGCCGTCGGAACCCTCGCCGATGCCCAAGCCCTTCTCCACGTCATCGACGGCTTCGTCGCCGCCGAGCAACCGCACGAGTTCATCGTGCACGATCTTGATCATCTGCTGCCCCGGCTCAATCGCAGAGAGCACCTTGGTGCCCAGCGCCTCTTGCAGCACCTTCGCGCAGAACGACTCGGCCACCTCGTAATGCACGTCGGCTTCGAGCAGCGCGGTGCGCACGTCGTCCATCGCATCGCGGACGTTGCGCTCGCTGATCTGGGCCTTGCCCGAAAGCTGACGCAATGCGGATTCAAACTTGTCTGAGAGCGCACCCAACATGACAGACCTCGCGTGCAGCAAGGGCCGGGCTCTGACCGGAGCGGGGAGAGTGTAGCGGCGCTTACGCGGGGAGTGAGGCGTGGGGAGTGGGGAGTGGGTGTTTGGGAGTGGTCTGCAATCTGAGTTGCATGATTCAGGCCACTCCCAAACACCCACTCCCCACTCCCCCTACTTCCCCCGCCACCACAGCACCGCAATGGTCAACAGGATCTTCTTGCCCGCCCGATAGCTGCCGAGAAGGGTGCCGCTGATCTGGCTCTTGCCGGCGTGCCGGCGTCGGTAGGGCACATCGACCTCGACGATGCGCAGGCCAAGCGTCGCGGCCTTGAACTGCATCTCGACCGTCCAGCCCCACGTCGTGTCGCGCATGTCGAGGCGTTGCAGGGCGTCCCACCGGACCAGCCGCATCGGGCCCAGGTCGGTGTAACGCTGCCCGGTCGCCAGCCGGATGAGCACGCACGCCAGGCCGTTGCCAAACCGTTGGGTGAACGTCATCGACCCCGGCTTGCGGAGCTTCCGCCGGCTGCCAATGACCAGCTCCGCCCCTTGTTCCGCATGCGACAACAGCCCCACAAGCTGGGCCGGGTCGTCCGCAAGGTCGGCATCAAGAAACCCCACCACCCCCGGTCGTGGGTCTGAGTTTTCATGAAACAACACGAGACACCGCAGCCCAGCCAAACACGCCGACCCGTACCCCGGAAAGTGCTCTTGGACCACAATAAATCCAGCTTTTTCAGCGAGTTGAGCCGTCCGGTCCGTCGAGCCGTTGTCCACGAGAACGACCCGCCGAACGACACCGGACGCAACTAACGGCCGGAGCGCCTCTGCCAGCGCCGGCACGTTCGCCTCCTCGTTTCTTGCCGGGATGATCAGGTCCATCGTCGTCCGCATCGTCGCCCACTAACCACGCCTGACCGATATTGATTCCAACGGCTTCGCGCGAATCCGCAACCGCGCAAAAAACCTTGCTTTACTGCCGACTCAGAGTATCATCACTCAATCCGGATGAAAGGATGAATATGCATATTAAAGACCTCCTCGCCCAGCACGGCACGACGTTCTCCTTCGAGTTTTTCCCGCCCAAGACCCCGGCGGCGGCCGAGGAGCTGTTCGAGAACATCCGCACCCTCCAATCCCTGCACCCCAGCTTCGTGGACGTGACCTACGGGGCGGGCGGGTCGACGCGCGACCTGACCAACGAGCTGGTGCTGCGCATCATGCGCGAGACCTCGCTGCCGACGATCCCGCACCTCACCTGCGTCTGCCACAGCGAGGCCGAGCTGACAGGGCTCTTGGAGACCTGGGCCGAGTCTGGCGTGGGCAACATCCTCGCCCTCGCCGGCGACCCGCCGCGCGACAAGCCCGGTTACGACCGCTCGCAGGACGCTTGTCGATACGCGTCCGACCTTGTGCGGTTCATCAAAGACTTCGATGAGAAGCACAAGCGATCCACACCGTTCGGCATCGGCGTGGCGGGCTTCCCCGAGGGCCACCCCGCGACGCCCAACCGCCTCGAAGAGATGGACCACCTCAAGGCCAAGTGCGACGCCGGGGCCGACTACATCTGCACGCAGCTGTTTT
>DAIOEG010000121.1:0-7507 GCA_036746415.1 Phycisphaera sp.
GGGCTGGGCCAACTGCACTCGGCGATGGAGGTGTTCAGCGAGCTGAACGTGAAGCCGCCGATGGTCATCTCGCTGGCGAAGAAGGAAGAGCTGATCTACACGCAAAGCCGGGCCGAGCCGATCAAACTCGGCCGAGAAAACGCGGGCCTCAAACTCTGCCAGGCGATCCGCGACGAGGCCCACCGCTTCGCCCAGCACTACCACCACCTGCTGCGCCGCAAGAAGATGCTCGGCGAGTCGTGACCCGCGAAGGTGTGTCCGAGACGCTTGAGACGGCCGATATGATGGACCACAGGAGTTGTCATGCAGCCACCGATTGCGCTTGATCAATCTGAACATGCGGTTGCTGGCCGGCTGAAGTCGGCGATGGAGCTGAACGACCTTGGTCGGGAGATGATGTGGCTGTCGCTGGGCAGCCGGTTCCCAGACGACACTCCGGAGCGTCTGGCTGAGCGGTATCGGCTTTGGCTTTATCAGCCGCGTCACGGGCTGGACCCCCTTGCCGAGGTGCCGCGTTGCAGCAGGTTTTGAAAGCCATTGTGAAAGACGCAGCAAGCGTTTTGTCGGAGGCGTCGATCCCTTTTTCGATGGTGGGCGGTCTTGCGGTCGGTGCGCGCATCGGGCCACGCTTCACGCACGACGCCGACCTCGCGGTCTCTGCCGTAAATGATGAGCAGGCCGAGCAGATCGCGCATCACATGCTCTCGCACGGTTACGAGCTGCACACCGAGCTTGATCATGCAGTGACGCACCGCCTGATGGCCCTGCGGCTGATCGCGCCGCGCAAGCGCGTCCGTTCGATGCCAGCCAGTGACCCGCCACTGATCGACATCCTGTTCTCCAGTTGCGGCATCGAGCCGGAGATCGTGCAGGGCTCCACGCCCGCCCCGATCTTCCCGGGCCTTCGGCTCCCCACCGCGAGACACGAGCACCTGATCGCAATGAAGCTCGTCTCCGAATCGGAACACCGCTTGCAGGACCGCATCGACATTCAAAAGCTGTTGCAAGGGGCGGATGCAAATGGCCTTAATGCGGTTCCAGCCCTTCTCGATCTGATCATCCAGCGCGGCTACAGCCGGGGCCGAGACCTGCACGGGTCATTTGCGAAGTTCAAGGCATCCGCCGACATGCCCCGCGAGCCGTGGGATATCTGAGCAAACGTGTCATCACGCGGTCGGAATCGGCCGGCCCACCACGATGCGCGGGAGCTGCTCGTGGTCGTTCAGCACGTCGATCGCTGACCAGCCGGCCTGCGATGCCAGCGCGCGGACGGCATCCGCTTGAGAATCCGCGATCTCCAAACAACACCAACCGCCCGGCACAACCTGCCCACTTGCCCGCGCAATCAGCGGACGCAATAGATCAAGCCCATCCACACCGCCCCGCAACGCCGACGTCGGCTCGTAGTCCTTCACGTTGGGCTCGACATCTTCCCACTCCGCATCACTGATGTACGGCGGGTTGCTCAACAGAAAATCAAAACGCTCCTCGCCCAATGGCGCGAGTAAATCGCCCTGCCGAAACTCGATACGGTCACTCACACGGTGCCGCTGCGCATTGTCACGCGCAACCTCCAACGCTTCAGGCGAGAGGTCCGTTGCAACCGCAGTCGCCTTGGGCAGGTGCTTGAGCAGCGCAATGACGATCGCACCGCTGCCCGTGCCCACGTCCGCAACACGCAGCGCGTGCTCACGCAGCCCGCGCGACTTCACGTCCTGCAACACGAAGCTGATGAGCGTCTCGGTGCTCGGCCGTGGGATCAGCACGGCCGGGCCGACCTTGAAGTCCAGTGCAAAAAACGGCGCTTGACCGACGAGGTAGTCCACGGGCTCCTGGTTGCCCGCGCGCTTCACGAGGTCGCGCAGCTGCTGACGCTCCGGCTCGTTGGCGGGGCGATCGGGCTCCATGTACAGGCGGATGCGGTCGCAGCCCAGCACGTGTGCGAGCAACATCTCGGCCTGCATGCGCGGCGCTTCGAGCGTCTTTTGTTCAAAGTGCTGCGTCGTCCACTGCAACAGCCGGCGTGTTGTCCACGTCTCGCTCATGCGGGCCAGCATATGGAAGCATGACCGCGTGGTGTTGGTCGTACAATCACCGCATGCAGGTCGCGTGGCTCATGGGCGAGCGGTATGCACGCCGAGAGGCGTTGGGGCTCGGGCCTTTGGTGGTCGGGCTGCTCGATGAGTCGGTGCGTCTCACGCGCGTGCTGCCAAGAGGCGTGGACCCGCCCGGCGGCGACCTCGCGGGGCCCGTGCTCACGATGCCCGACCGTGGGTGGTGGCTGGGCCGACGCGGCCGGTTCGAACGGCTGGCCGAGGTCTTGTCCGAGCAGGACCCCGACCTGGTCCACGCGCTCGACGGCGAACGCTGGCCCGAGGCGATCGCGCTGGGCGCGCTGCTCGATGTGCCCGTGGTGCTATCGACGCGCGGCGGCTCGGATGTTCGGCTCGCGTCACGACGATTAAAACAAGTCAACCCCACCCGCCTGCTGCTCACCGCGCCCACCGAGCCGCTCGCGCGCGAGCTGCGCGAAGCCACCGACAACCTCGTGCGCGTCGAGGCCCTGCCCACCGGCGTGCACGTCACGCAGGCCAGCCCCGTCGAACGGCTGCCCGATCAACCGCTCTGCCTCATGCTCAGCAGCGATGCGCCGCTCGACGACGACTACGCCCGATGCATGGCTGGCCTCGCGGAGTTCTGCGAGACGCAGCCGGCCACGCAGTGCTTCATCGAAGGCGAACAGCCCGAGGCACACGCGGTGTGGAAGCTCGCGCGGCGGATGGGCCTCATGCCACACCTCTCGTTCGTCCCCGGCCGACTGGCGAACACGGCCGTCCTGCTCTCGGCCCACGCGCTCGTGCATCCGCAGGCGCTGGGCGAGGCACGCGCGATCACCCTGCTCGCGATGGCAAGGGCCATGCCCGTGCTCGCCGTCGCCGACCCGATGCTCGACTACCTCGTGCCCGACCACACGGCCCGGCTCATCGACGACCCGACGCCGCAGGCCTGGCTCGACCAGTTCCGACAACTCGCCGAAGACCCGCGCAACGCCGCAGAACTGGGCCAACGCGCACAAGCATGGGTCCACGAAGAACGCCTCGCGGCCGATCAAGTCGACCGCCTGCTGTCCCTCTACCGACAACTCGTCGGTGAGCCGATCGCGTTCCGAGGGTGAGATCACATCACCACATCGCGCCAATGCACGCGCCAAATACCAATAGCCCGAGGCCGACGGCCTCCGGACCGCACGCCGCCACCTCGCCACATGCAACCCGCGACCGCAATCGTGCGCGCTTTTCTGTCGTCTTGCAGACGCTTTTACAAACGCACAAAGTTTTTTTTAAGCAGAGATTGCAAGCGTTTTCTCAACCGGACGACCGATCCGTGCGCACAAAACCGGCTCACCGCCCCGTCTGTAGGAGGCGCCTATGAGTCACGCAGACACCCACACCCAGGAACCAACCGACCGCGCCACACTGCATGCCGTCCTCGCGGCGCTGCGCTGGAACGCGGTCGTCGCACTCGCCCGGCTCATGGACGACCCGGACGCCAACTGCGAGACGAGGCGGAAGGCCGCCACCACCGTCCTCACTCTCGACACAACCCGCGTCGAACTCACGATGGTCAACACCACACCTGCACTTGCATCGCAACCCGCGCAGGCGAGCGCACACCATGCGTCGTCAGTACAGTGCCACGCTGCGTTACGATCATCACCTCATGATGAAAGTGCTGCACACGGCGTTGGAGTTGGACGCGTTTGGTCAAGAGCATCCGGGCGCGCTGGCGCTTGTGCCGACGATGGGGGCGTTACACGCGGGGCACCGCGCGCACGTGGAGTCGGCTCGGCAGGCGGGCGCGGAGCGCGTCGTCGTCTCGATCTTTGTGAACCCCACGCAGTTCGGGCCGGGCGAGGACTATGCGCGTTACCCGCGCACGCTGGACGCGGACCTGACGGCGTGCGCCTCGGTGGGCGTCGATGCGGTGTTCGTGCCGACGGTCGAGACGATGTACCCCGCCGGCGCTGCGGAATCGCTGGTGGACGTGCCCTCCATCACGCGCGGGCTGGAGGGCGCGTTCCGCCCAGGCCACTTCGCGGGAGTGGGGCGCGTGGTGCTCAAGCTGCTTGGCCTGGTGCGTCCGCAGCTCGCGACGTTTGGCCGCAAGGACTTTCAGCAGCTCGCGCTGATCCAGGCGTTGGTGCACGACCTGCGCTGGCCGGTGCGCATCGTCGAGGTCCCGACGCTGCGCGAGGCGGACGGGCTCGCGATGTCGTCACGCAACCGTTACCTCACCGACGAGCAGCGAAAGCGGGCCGTGGGCATCTCACAAGCGCTCGGCCAGGCGCACACGCTCTGCAACGCAGGCGAACGCGACCCCGCCGCGCTGGAGGCATCGATGCGCAGCGTGCTGCAGCAACACGGCTTTGATGCGATCGACTACGCCGTCGTGCGCCACCGCACGACCCTTCAGCCGGTGCCGGTCGGCTTTGATCCGTCAAGCGCCGTCGCGCTCATCACAGCGCGCATGGGCACGACGCGTCTGCTCGACAACCGGCTGCTTGAAACATGAGCGGGTTTGTCAGCGCAGCGGATCGGCGCATGTCACGTGGATGACTTGAGCATGTCGAAGACCTGCCGGCATGTCTCGGGCGAGAGGCCCCGGCGGGCGAGCTGGCCGTAGAGCCGGCGCTGCATGACTTGCGGGTCGAGCCGGTGCATCGATGCGACGCGCTTCTTGGCGAACTGGAAGGCGGCTTCGAGCGCATCGTCCTTGCTGGGTTGCAGCTCGCGGAGGACTTGTTCAATGATCTCTGGTGACACTTTCTTTTGCCGCAGCTTCATCGAAAGCAGTCGTTCGCCGGCCGGCTTGGACCGGGTGGTCTCGCGGACGACGGCCCGGGCGAAGCTGGCATCGTCGATGAGGTCGAGCTTCTGGAGGCGCTCGATCGCGCGCTGGCGCGAACGAGCCGAGGGCGGCGGGTCGAGCTGCTTGAGCTTGTCGTCGAGCATGCCGACGGACATCGCCCGCCGACCGAGGCGCCGCGCCGCGGCGCGGAAGCACCGGTCGTCCTCGCGCTGCTCATCGACGGCCTGCGCCAACGGCTCCTCCCACACCATGCCCAGGCGCAGCCGCATGTCACTCACGACTGATGCGGGCAGCGTCGCAGCGACCCGGCCCTTCTTCGACTTGCCCGCGACGCCGACGCGGACCATCACGCGGTTGGGGTCGCGTTGCGTGGGTTGCAGGGCGAGGATGGTTTCCATGACGAGACATCCTGGAGCGCATCGCGTGATGCGCACGGCTGATAGGGAACACACGATTCATCGTATCTTGCTGGCCGCCGACTCAACATCGCGGAGTGCGTCACCCGCACAACGATCGAAAGGAAACACGCATCATGGCTGTTGTGGACTGCAAGTTTTTCTCGGAGGTGCTCGGGCTCAACTGCTCGATGACGGTCATCCTGCCACAGCAGACCTCGGCACAGATCGGCCTCACGGGCAAAGCCGTCAGCGCTGCGGACCCGGGCTTCAAGGGGCACCGTACGCTCTGGCTCTTGCACGTCTTGTCGGACGACCACACGATCTGGCTGCGCCGCACGAGCATCGAGCGGTACGTCGCGCCGCTGGGCCTCGCGGTCGTCATGCCCACGGTGCACCGGTCGTACTACACCGATCAAGAGCACGGCTACCGCTACGGCACATTCATCCGTGACGAGCTGCCACGTATCGCCCGTGAGTTCTTCCCGCTCTCCGGTGCGCGTGAGGACAACTACGTCGCGGGCCTGTCGATGGGCGGGTACGGGGCGTTCAAGCTCGCGCTGCTGGACCCGCACCGTTACGCGGCGGCGGCTTCGCTGTCGGGTGCACTGGACCCGGTGGGTTTGGCGGAGATGATGCCGGACCGCCGGGCGGAGTTCGTCGACACGTTCGGGCCGCTCGATCAAGTCAAGGGCAGCGACAACGACGTGTTCGCGCTGGCGGAGCGTGTGGCGTTTGAAGGGCTCGACTGCCCGCGGTTGTTTCAGTGCTGCGGGACCGAGGATTTTTTATACGAGAGCAACCAGCGGTTCCGTCAACACGCGGAGCGGCTGATGCTGCCGATGGTCTACGAGGAGGGGCCGGGGTCGCACGAGTGGGGGTACTGGGACACGATGATCCAGCGCGTGCTCGGGTGGTTGCCGCGTGGCGGGCCGGGGGAGGGGCCGGGCGCTGCGAGCGGCCGGCTGTGAGTGGGTATGGTTATCGCGGGTGGTGTGCGGGTCTGCGATCGGAGATGCAAGATGACGAGGAACTTGACGCCTTGGATGCGGACGACGTTGCCGGGGGTGTTGATTGCACCTCGTCTTTATGTGGCAGCGGTGTGCGTGGTGGATGGTTTGCGGGCGCTGCGGATCAATGTGTTTCTTGGTCGGTCGGTGTTGGAGCGTGTGCCGTTTGAGTTGCAGGGCCTGCCGTTGATGTTGATGGGTGTGTTGCTGGTGATTGCGGGTGCGATGCTCGCGGTGGGTTTTCTGACGCGGTTTGTGAGCGTGGTGCCGTTGGTGATCAGCGTGATGATCATCCTGGAGGCGTATGTCGATATCGGGACGCTGGGCACGGCCGAGGCGATCAATTACACCGTCCGGGCGTTTGGGACCGCGAGCGTGTCGATCGTGTTGTTGCTGCGTGGCGCGGGGGTGTGGTCGGTGGACGCGGGCGTGAGCGCGGGGCGTTGAAGCGGGTCTTACAAGACGCCCACGCTGCGCAGCTGCGTGGGGTAACCCTGCGTTTGAAGCAGTTGGTTTTAGTTGCACAGACCTTGGACTGACCCCACGCGGCTTCGCAGCGTGGGCGTCTGGGGAGTCAGATGACGCGGTCGTCGGCTGTAACGCCCAGGGCTGAGACGGCCAGCGGGACGGTCTTGAGTTGCAGGCCGGCTGCTTGTTGGCGCTGCTTGGCCTCGTCGGGGTCGACGTAGTCGCTGTGGCAGGACGCTTTTGGGGCCTCGGAGCCAGCGGGGCTTGAAGGTGCCGAGCCGTTGGTGCCCGTCATTTTCTTCTTGGTTTTGTTGGCGAGTTTGTGGATCTCGTCGGGGCTGAGGACGCCACGCTTCTCGAGGATCTCGGCTTGTTCGGGGGTGAGGGCGGCGGACTTGACGGTGTTGCCACGGGCGAAGCCGTCGGCCTTGCCGCTGGCCCAGTCCTGGATCTCTTTGCTGATGCGGACGCTGCACCAGTCGTGACCACACATCGCGCAAAAGTCGGTATCGACGTCGAGGTCTTCATCGTGATACGCGCGGGCGGTGTCGCCGTCGAACGCGAGCTCGAAGTGCTTCTGCCAGTTGAGCGCGGCGCGGGCTCGGGTGAGGTCGTCGTCCCAGTCGCGCACGCCGGGGATGCCCAGTGCGATGTCGGCGGCGTGTGCGGCGATCTTGTACGCGATGCACCCTTGCTTGACGTCGTCTTTCTTGGGCAGGCCGACGTGTTCTTTGGGCGTGACGTAGCAGAGCATGGACGCGCCGT